>NZ_WWIA01000185.1 GCF_009870065.1 Streptomyces sp. SID5785
GACACCGGCGGCCCCGGGCGTGGAGGTCGACCCCGCGTGCCTGGCCGCGTGGGAACACGCCGCACACCTCCTGGAGAGCCTCGGCCACCGGGTCGAGGACATCCCGAACCCCTTCGGCCCGGAGATCACCGAGCACTTCATCGACGCCTGGGGCGTGCAGTCGCTGAGCCGCCCGCTCGACGACGAACGGGAGGCGCTGCTGCGCCCGGTGACGAAAGCATGGCGCGCGTACGGGCGAGGCGTCTCCGGTGAGAGGTTCGCCGCGGCCGTGACCGGCATGCACCGCGCGACCCGCCGCGCCGTCGCCGCGACGCGGGACTACGACGTCGTGCTCACCCCCACCCTGGCCACGCTGCCGCAGACGGTCGAGCACTTCGACGAGTCCGGGGACCCGCTGGAGAACCTCGGCCGCCAGAGCGCCTTCAGCGCGTTCACCAGCCCGTACAACATGACCGGCCAACCTGCCGTCAGCATCCCGCTGTACTGGACCCCCGACGCGGGACTTCCCGTCGGTGTCAGCCTCGTGGGCCGCCCCGCGGACGAGTCCACGCTGGTCTCCCTGAGCGCCCAGCTGGAGGAGGCGGCGCCGTGGCGCGAGCGGTACACGACGCTCTGGCGGCGGTGACGCGGGGGCCGACGGGCGGGTCCGAGGCTCGTCGGACGGGCCCGGGGTCCGTCACTCGCCCACGCTGAGCCAGCCCCGCTCCAGGAGGGCGAAGGCGCAGGTGATCGCGGCGCGGGGATCGTCGTGCCCGCGGGCGGCGCGCGGGGCCTCGAGGGCGAAGTGCGCCAGCGCGGTGCAGGCGGGATCGCCCTCGGGCCGTCCGCAGTCCTCGGCGATGGCCGCGGCCAGGGCGACGGTGTGCCGCAGCCACATGGCCTGGACGTAGTCGCGGAGAGCCGGTGTGCCGTCGACCAGGTCGAAGAACGCGGCGAAGCGCTCGTCGGCGCCGGCGGCGGCCATCCGGTACCGCAGCGCGTGCTCGCGCAGGGCCGCGGGGATCGACTGCCCCGCGGGGCGCTCGCGTACGGACGCGAGCAGGCGGGCCTCCTGCTCCTCGTCCTCGTCGAGGACCAGGGCCTCCTTGGCCGGGAAGTGCTTGAACAGCGTGGTGGTGGACACGTCGGCCGCGTCGGCGATCTCGCGGATGCCCACGTCGTCGTATCCGCGCTCCAGGAAGAGGCGCAGGGCGGCGTCCGCGATGGCCTGGCGGGTGGCGGCCTTCTTGCGCTCGCGTCGGCCGAGGGGTGCCGCCGCCGCGCCGGTCTCGGTGCTGGTCATGCACCCACCCTACCCTTCGGTTGACCAGCTTCAAAAGTGGAACGGTTGAACTTATTGTGCTGGTGTGCTTTTCTGGCGCTGCGGGGCGAGGTGTGGCCCGCCCGCCTCTTCCTCCCCCCTGCGACCTTCCCCGTCTCCCGTTCCCGAAAGGGCGCGGAGCGCCTCGTGCGGCTGCGCCACCACGATCGGAGCACCACCATGAACACGCCCACCACCCACGTGAACGCCCACCTGAACACACAGGCGACCGCCCCCGTGAGCAGTGCCCCCGCCCCGCGCATCGCCATCATCGGCGCCGGGCCCGGCGGCCTGACCTGCGCACGGATCCTGCAACGCCACGGCATCGCCGTCACCGTCCACGACCGCGAGGACGGCCCCACCGCCCGCAACCAGGGCGGCACCCTCGACCTGCACGAGGACAACGGTCAGATCGCCCTGCGCGAGGCCGGACTGCTCGACGACTTCTTCCGGCTCGCCCGCCCCGAGGGGCAGGAGATGCGCCACCTGCATCCCGGCGGCGACTTGCTGTTCCACCACGTCCCCGAGGAGGACGAACGCCTCAAGCCCGAGATCGACCGCGGCGCGCTGCGCGATCTCCTCCTGAACTCCCTGGAGCCCGGCACCGTGCGCTGGGGCCACGCGCTGCGCGCCGTCGAAGGACCGGCGGCCGGTCCCCGGCGCTTGTGCTTCACCGACGGCACGGTCCTCGAGGCCGACCTCGTGATCGGCGCCGACGGCGCCTGGTCCAGGGTCCGCCGCGCCCTGTCCGACGCCGTCCCCGAGTACACCGGCGTCAGCTTCCTCGAAGCCTGGTTCCAGGACGTCGACGACCAGCACCCGGAGATCGCCGCGTTCGTCGGCCAGGGCAGTGCCGCTGCGGCCGACGGCGAGCGCGGCCTCTTCGCCCAGCGCAACAGCGGCGACCACATCCGCGTCTACGCCATCCAGCGCGTCCCCGAGGACTGGCTCGCCGCCGCCGGGCTCGCCCCGCAGGACACCGAGGGCATCCGCGCCCTTCTCCTCGAGCGGTTCGGTCACTGGTCACCGCTGTTCCGGCGGACCCTCACCGACAACGACGGACGGTACGTCGACCGCCCCATCCACGCCCTGCCCGTCCCGCACGTCTGGGAGCACCAGCCGACCGTCACCCTGCTGGGAGACGCCGCGCACCTCATGCCGCCGCTCGGCGTCGGCGTCAACCTCGCCATGCTCGACGCCTGCGAACTCGCGCTCGCCGTCGCCCGCCACGCCACGATCGCCGAGGCCGTCCGCGCCTACGAGTCGACGATGCTGCCCCGCTCCGCGGAGATGCAGAGACTCCTGGACCACGGGGCCGACGAACTCCTGTCGGCAGACCTGCCCGACTTCGTGCAGGACGGGGACGCGCCCGCAGCCGCCTGAGGGGCGGCGGCCGTCGTGCGGCGCGCGTCCCGTTCGTCAGGCGCCGGCGCCGCCGTCCACCGGCAGGATCGCGCCGGTGACCATGGACGCCCGGTCGCTGAGCAGCCACGCCGCCGCCTCGGCGACCTCGCGGGGCTCGGCCATCCGGCCCAGGGGAGTGGAAGTCGTGATGTGCTCGACGATGCCCGGAGTGGCGGCCTCCCAGGCCTCGATCATCTCCGTGGCGGTGCCGCCCGGGGTGATGCCGTTGACCCGGATCCCGGCGGGAGCCCAGTTCACTGCCGCGGTCTCGGTCAGGCTGTTCAGCGCGCGCTTCATCGCCCCGTACGCGGGCAGGGCGGGATTGGCCCGGCGGCTGCCGATGCTGGAGGTGTTGACGATGGCTCCGCCGCCGCTCGCCCGCATGAGCTCGGCCTCGGCGTTCATGGCCGTCCAGTGGGCGCGGAAGTTCACGGTGTACTGCTCGTCCATGTCGTCATCGGTGACGCTGTCCACGGGGCCCGGCCTGCGCTGGCCGACCGCGCCGTTGTTGAAGGCGCCGTCGAGCCGGCCGTGCAGTTCCCCGACACGGCGTACCGCCGCGCGGATACTCGCACCGTCGGCGAGGTCGAGAGGGACGGCGTCCGCGGTGCCGCCGTCGGCGCGGATCCCGGCGACGATGCGGTCCAGGGCGTCGGTGCTCCGCGCCGCGAGGACGACTCGGGCGCCTTCCCGGGCGAACAGCCGGGCGGCGGCAGCGCCGATCCCGCGGCTCGCGCCGGTGACGAGGACGACCTTGTCGCTCAGGAGGCCGACGGAGGCGGGTGCCGGTGAGGGGGTGGGTGTGGTTGCGGTGTCGTGGTGCTGGCTCATGCCGACAGTCTTCGCCGGTGCTCCCGGCGGATGCAGGCACAAGTCGTACCAGGATCCCTTCCGGGGCGGCGAGCACACTTGAGGTATGGACAAGCACGAGCTGGGAGCCTTCCTGCGGAGCCGTCGCGAGAGGCTCCGCCCCGAGGACGTCGGCATGCCGTCCGGCCCGCGGCGCAGGACACCAGGGCTGCGCCGCGAGGAGGTGGCGGTCCTCGCGCACATCTCCACGGAGTACTACGTCCGCCTCGAACAGGGCCGCGCCGCGTCACGCCCGTCCGGTGAGGTCCTCGCCGGGATCGCCGGCGCCCTGTTGCTCACCGACGCCGAGTCCGACCATCTCCACGTCCTGGCCGGCACGGCCCCGAGCGGTACCCGGCTGCACCGCCGTGACGTGCGCCCGAGCATCCTCGCCCTGCTCGAACGGCTCCCGCAGACAGCGGGCTTCGTCATGTCGGCCACGTTCGAGGTGCTGGCCTGGAACGACCTCGCGGCCGCCCTCCTGGACGACTTCGCCACGCTCGCGCCGAGGGACCGCAACCTCGCGCGGCGGGCGTTCCTCCGCGAACACCCCACGGACACACCGCTGTACGGCGTCAGCGACCTCACGGAGTTCCGCCACCACGCCGTGATGACCCTGCGCGCCACACTGGCCCGCTACCCCACCGACCCCGACGTCGTGCACCTGATCGACGAACTGCGGGACGGCAGCGCCGAGTTCGGCAGACTCTGGGAACGGCACGACGTGCTGTCCACCCCCACGCTGACGAAGACGTTCCACCACCCCGTCGTCGGCGCGATCACGGTCGACTGCGACGCCATGGCCCTGACGGAACGCGACCAGCACCTGGTCCTCTACAGCGCACCCCAGGGCTCCCCGAGCGCCGAGGCCCTGGCCCTCCTGAACGTCCTGGGATCGTCGGCGGCCGAGTACCGGCACGGGTGACCCGGGATCCGCGTGCTCCCGAGGCGAGCCGAACCGCCCGGTCGGCCGCGCACGCGGTCACGTCCCACGCTTTGCGTCGAAGCGCCTTTCGGGCACGCAGCCGTGATCAGGTAGGGGTTCCCGGGCGGTCGTCGGCGTCGGCCGCCGGGGCCGCGCGCCCCGTGAGGCCGTCGAGGATGAGGCCGAGGCCGGCCTCGAAGGCCGCCTCGTGGTCGAGGTCGGGGGCGTCGGCCGGCAGGGGGGCGGCAGCGGAGCCGGGATCCGCCTGCTCCTCGAGCACGCAGCCCACCGTGTAGCGGCCCGCGGCGAGCATCGCCATCTGCGCGTCCTTCTCGGGCACCCCGGCGGTGACCAGGAAGGACATCTTGCGGCGGATTCGGTCGAGGTCGCCGGTCGGGACGGTGCCCGCATGCAGACGCGCGCCGTCGCGGCGGAGCAGCAGGGTGTTCCGGAAGCCGCGTGCGTTCTCGAGGAACCACTCACGCCAGTCGTCACCGGGCGAGGGGAGCGGGGCGGTGGCGTGCGGGGCCATCGCCGCCTCGGCCATGGCGGCCAGGAGGTCCTTCTTGGTCCGGAAGTGGTAGTAGAGCGACGGCTGCTCGACGCCGAGCCGCGCGGCGAGCAGCCTGGTGCTCACGGTGTCGAGGCCCACCTCGTCGAGGAGGTCCAGGGCCTCGGCGACGACGGTCTCACGGTTCATCTTGGTCACCTTGAAATTCTATCGCTGATAGACGACGCTGGAAAGAAATCAATCACCGATAGATTCTGGAGTCGTCATGGCAGCCGTGACAGGGAAGAACACGAAAGGCACGCTGCGGGTCCTCGTCGCCGGTGGGGGTGTCGCCGGGCCTGCGCTGGCCTTCTGGTTGACCCGGGCCGGCCATCGGGTGACCGTGGTCGAGCGCTTCCCCGCGCTGCGCGCCTCCGGGGCGCAGGTCGACCTGCGGGGCCAGGGCATCGAGGCGGTCGCGCGGATGGGCCTCCTGGACGCCGTGCGCGGCCGGCTGGTCGACGAGGCCGGCGTCGCGTTCGTGGACTCCCGCGGGCGGCCGAAGGCGACGATCATGGCGAACACCTCCGGGAAGGGCCGCCAGACGCTCACCTCCGAGTACGAGATCATGCGCGGCGACCTGGTCCGCATCCTCCACGACGCGACCAAGGACGACGCCGAGTATGTCTTCGGCAAGAGCGTCGACGGCTTCGACCAGGACGAGCGCCGGGTCACGGCCCACTTCTCGGACGGGACCTCGGGGGAGTACGACCTCCTGGTCGGGGCGGACGGCCAGGGCTCCCGCATCCGGCGCGCGCTCCTGCCGCCCGGTTTCGACCCGTACTGGCGTGTGGGCATGCACATGGCCTACTGGTTCGTCCCGCGCATCGCCACCGACACCACGGTCCGCGACACCTACATGGCGCCGGGCGGCCGCCAGATCATGCGGCGCAGCCACAACGCGACCGAGACCCAGGTGTACTTCGTCCTGCGTGAGGATTCGGCGGAGGCCTCCGCGATCCACCGCGCACCCGTGGAACGGCAGCGGAGGTTCTGGGCCGACCGCTTCCACGACGCCGGTTGGCAGACCCGGCGCTTCGTCGAGGGCATGGAGGCGAGCCCGTTCTTCTACTCCCAGGAAGTCGCCCAGGTGCGGACCGGCACCTGGTCGCGGGGGCGTGTGGTTCTGGCAGGCGACGCCGCGCACTGTGCGTCGCCGTACAGCGGCATGGGCGTCTCCGGCGGTCTGGTCGGTGCGTACGTCCTGGCCGGCGAGATCAACCGCCGCGCCCACGACCTGCCCACCGCCCTGGCCCGCTACGACCGCGTCCTGCGCCCCTTCGTCGACGCCGTCCAGGCCGAGGCCAACCCCCGCATCCTGCGCGTCGGCCTACCCATGAGCCGGCACGCCATCAGTGCCTTCCAGAACGCCACGGCACTGGCCTGCTTCCTCCGCATCCCCGACCTGGTCGCCCGCCTGTCGAAGGAGGACCGCGGTGGCGCGTGGACCCTGCCCGCGTACGCGGACGCGCGGGCCGCGTGAACGGTCCGGGTGCGGCGCCCGATGCCGTGAAGCCGACGGAGCTGCTCCGCTCAAAACTGTAGTGAGTAGTGTTTCGAAGTGAGTGGTGTTACGGTCGCAGTATGGCGAAAACCGGAACAGTCGCGCCCGGACGGCGCGAGCGCAAGAAGGCGGCGACCCGCAAGGCGCTCGCCGACGCGGCCCTGGAGCTCTTCCTGGAGCACGGCTACGACAAGGTGACCGTCGCGCAGATCGCCGAGGCGGCGGACACGGCCACCACGACCCTGTTCGCCCACTTCCCCGCGGGCAAGGAGGCGTTGATCCTCGACGACAGCGGGGAGCGTGAGGCGGCGCTGACCGAGGCGGTACGCGACCGGCCCGACGGCGCCTCGGCGCTGGACGCCCTCCACTCCTTCTTCGCGGCGCGGGCCCCCTTCGCCGACGACCGCGACCTGCCCGAGCGCTACCGTCGCGCGTCGAAGCTCGTGATGGACACCCCGGCACTGTGGGCCTACGCGCGCCGGGTGTGGGTGGCGTGCCAGGAGCCGCTCGCCCGTCTGCTCGCCGAGGCCGACGGCCGGGCCGAGCCTGACGAGTCGTTCCGTCTCCTGGCCCGGTA
>NZ_WWIA01000186.1 GCF_009870065.1 Streptomyces sp. SID5785
GGCGGCCACGAGGAGGCGCGCGCCGCTGTCCCGCAGCGCGAACTCCAGCTCGCCCGCCGTGAGGAGCGGGTTGAGGGGCACGACCACGGCGCCGGTGCGCAGCGCCGCGTAGTAGACGACAGGGAACTGCAGCACATTGGGCAGGGCCACCGCGACCCGGTCGCCCTCGCGCAGGCCGTGGCCACGCAGCAGCGCCGCCGCCCGGGCCGTCCGGTCGTCGAGCCGCGCGTAGGTGAGGGACGCCGCGCCCTGGCGCAGCGCCGTCCGGTCCGGGTGCGCGCGGACGGTACCGGCGAGCAGGGCGGGCAGCGTGGGGACGACGGACGTCATACGGGTTCCTTGTCGTGAGGGTGCGGCAGGTGGCGCGGGGCGGTGGGACGGGGGCGGGGCGTGATCACGTCGTGCGGCGGGACCCCGCCGCGGGACCACGACGCCGGGCGTCCACCGGGCGACGGGCGGGCGGCCAGCCAGAGCCCGAGCGCCCCGACGTCCGGGCCGGTGCCGGCCTCGACGCTGTGCAGCACCGTGTGGTTGTCGACCAGCAGCAGATCCCCCGCGGCGAGGTCGAGGTCGAGCCGGAACGCGGGATCGGCCGCGACCGGGTCGACGAGGTCGAACAGTGCGCGGTCGCGGCGCGTGAGCGGCGGGGCACCGGGCCTGGCATGTGCGGCCTCGATGGCGTCGCGGTCGTAGCGCAGGCTGAAGTGCGGCCCGTCGCGCCGGGCGAGCGGCGTCACCAGGGGCGGCAGTCGCCGGTCGCGGTCGACGCGGTGCGGGCGGTACAGCCGGGTCGCCAGATCGGGCCGCCGCGCCAGTACCTCGTTGTGCACCGCGCCCGCACTGGCCAGGGAGGCCCGGGCCGGGCGCAGGGCCAGCACGGCCAGCGTGTCGGACTCGACCGTGCGCAGGGCCTGCGGCGTGTCGCCGCCCGTGGGGCCCGCACCGGTCATCCGGCCCAGCATGTGCCCGGTGGCGTCCTGCGACACGGGAGTGCCCAGTCGCAGGCAGAGCCCCCAGAACAGGTGCTCGCGCTCGGTCGGACGGTAGCGCCCGACCGGGATGCCGCGCAGCACCATGAATCCGGGGCCGCGCTCCAATTCCCGCACGACGCGCGCGAGTTCGCCGCTCCACGACGGCAGCGGGAACCGGTCGGCCGTGATGCGCAGCAGCGGCACCCCGGGGGAGCGCAGCCGGCGCACGGCCGTGTCGAGTCCGGCGAGCTGTGCACGGGAGGGACGGTGCCGCTCTGCCGCCCGGGCGGCGAGGCGGGGACCCCGCCACACGGCGGGGCCGCGGCAGGCGGACAGGGGTGCAGCTGAGGGTGAAGTGACCACGGCCGGCTCCTTCGGGTGGCGTCGCGGTGCTGCCACGCTAGGTCGGCCGACGATCCCGTGCTTGACCTGACGGGGCGCATCACTTATCTGTTGGGGACAGCCCTGGAGCGCCGCAGCGCCGGAGAGTGCCGGAGTGCCCGTATGAAGCCCCTGGTCCGCAATGCCTCACTGAGCAACTACGTCGAGCTCAGCCAGTCCCTGGGCATCGACCCGCGCGCTCTCCTGAAACAGGCGGGCCTCGACCCGGTCGGGCTCGCCTCCCAGGACCGCTGGGTGTCCGGCGACGCCGTCACCCGGCTGCTCGAACACTCCGCCGCAGCGGCCGGACGGGAGGACTTCGGGCTCCTGCTCGCCGAGCGGCGCCGGTTCGCCAACCTCGGGCCCATCAGCCTCGTCCTGCGCGAAGAGCCCGACGTGCGCAGCGCGCTCGCTCTCCTGGTCCGCCACGAGCGGATGTACAACGAGATGCTCCGCGGACGGCTCACCGAGGCGGGCGGTCTCGCCACCGTGCGCATCGCGCTGGAACTCGGCGCGTTCCACGAGGCCCGCCAGGCCCTGGAGCTTGCGGTCGGCACCCTGATCGGGTTCCTGCGCGCGTTCCTCGGCCCGCGCTGGCAGCCCTTCTCCGTCTGCTTCACCCATGCGGCACCCCGCGACGCGGCCACCCACCGCCGACTCCTCGGCCCCGTCGTCGAGTTCGACCGCGACTTCACCGGCGTCGTCCTCTACGCGGCCGAACTCGACACGCCGAACAAGCTCGCCGACCCGCAGCTGCGCGACTACGCCCGCCAGTACCTCGCATCCCTCGACACCACGACCGACAGCACGGAGCTGGACCGCGTCCGCGAACTCATCGAGGCCCTCCTGCCCACGGG
>NZ_WWIA01000187.1 GCF_009870065.1 Streptomyces sp. SID5785
GCGTCACGAGCCGAGGCCCAGGTCGGCGCCGGGCCCGGCCTGGAGGTCGGGGGTGCCGAGGCCGAGCTGCGGGGTGGAGAGCCCCGGCAGGCCGAACCGGCCGGCCTGCGGTGCGGTCAGCGGCGCACCGACCGAGGCGCCCGGCGACTCGGTGCGCAGCGGCGACCCCGCGGAGTCGAGCCCCACCTGCTCGACGGTGTCGACGGGCAGCACCCGCGGCACCGGCAACGCGGCGTGCGTCCGCGGGAGTTCGCTGCTGACAGGCAGCCGCGGCAGCGCGTTCTGCGGAAGCAGGTGCTGCTCGTCGTAGCGGGGGCCCTCCGGGGCGCCGGGGATCGGCAGGGGCGCGGCGGTGCGCAGCTCGGGCGCGTCCACCGGCAGTGCGCTCTCCACCCCGGCGAGCGGCACCTCGACGGGGACGGAGGGCGCGGCGGCGGCCGGGGCGGCACCGCCCGCGGCGGCCGCGGCACAGCCGGCGACCACGGCCAGCGTGCCCCGCACGGTGAAGCGGGTGAAACTCATGTCTTTCCGACCTCCTTGAGAAGCCCCCTGAGAACCCCTGCATGCCCCCGCACCGGGTTCAGCTCGTCCAGAAGTTCCACCAGCGCGTCAGGACGAGCATCCCGACGGCGCCGATGTGCAGCACGGGCAGCACCCAGCCGAACTCCTCGGCGAGGAGCCGGGCCCCGCGCGGCGCCGGCAGCAGGCCGTGGCGCACGGTGAACGAGGTCACCGCCCAGAACATGAGGATGGTGGCGACCCAGGCCAGACAGCACCACAGACACAGCGCGTTGATCCGGTAGAGCGACTGGAACTGCAGCCAGGTCACGAACCCGACGCCGAACGCGCAGCCCGCGTTGAGGGTGAGCCAGTACCAGCGGGGCATGCGTGCCCCGGTCAGCAGGCTCATGCCCGCGCAGACGACGATCCCGTAGGCGACGAGGCCGAGCATCGGGTTCGGGAAGCCGAAGACCGAGGCCTGGGCGCTCTTCATGACGCTGCCGCAGGCGATCACCGGGTTGAGGCTGCATCCCGGGGTGAAGTTCGGGTCCTTGAGGAGCGCGAACTCGTCGAGGGTGATGACCCAGGACGGCAGCAGGCCCGCGGCACCGGTGACGACGAGCAGCAGGGCCAGGCGCCGGCTCGCGGCGAGGCCCCGTGCAGAGCTCCCGGCGGAGGTGTCGTGGGCGGTGTCGTGGGCGGGGCCCGGCTGCGCGCCGACGCGTGCGGCGGACCGGTGCAGGCCGGTGCTCACCGGAGCCGGCGGACCGGCAGCAGGCAGTGCGCGGCGGCGGTGAGGGTCTCCTCGGCGCCGGCGAACGACTGCAGTTCCTCCTCGCCGACCGGGCGGCCGGGCGCGGCGCCGGACCAGGGGCGCGCGGTGAAGAGGAAGTAGGCGGTGCCGCGGGCCTCGGCGGCGGCCAGCCACTCGGGCGGCACGGCGCACTGGGCGTTCAGCCACGGCATGGAGACGACCGCCTGGCCCGCCTCGACGAGCAGGGAGACGGGGAAGCTCGGGTGCCGGGAGCCGTCGTGCACGGCGGTGCCCACGGTGAGGCCGTTGTTCCGGAGCAGCGCCCGCACGGCGGCCTGCGAGCCCTCGGGCCCCGCCGGGGAGTCACCGAGCGAATAGGCGAGCAGGAACGGCATGTCGCCCTGCCCGTCGGCGTGTTCGCCGCTCCAGGCGATGACGGCCAGCGTGCCCAGATCGCCGGGCCGGAAAGTGGTTTCAATACTCGACGTCGAAGTCACCGAAGAAGCCTAGCCAGCGCGAAAGGGGTGACCGGGCACGCGTCACTCCATCGGATCAAAGCCGCCCACTCTTCCGTGAGTTGGTCAAACACACGTCCGGAAAGACGACGGGAAAGAGAAAAGCGGCGGAAAGGAGAAAGGCGGGCGGAGGAAAGAGCCCGGGGAGAACGGCCGCAGGCCGGTCGGGAGAGCTCCCGACCGGCCTGCGGACCATGGCTTCACCAGCGGACGCGAACGCGCCCCGGTGGTGCGTCAGTTGTTGACGGCGGTGTTGCCGAACGCCGGGTTCAGGGCGCCGATGACGTCCACGGTGTTGCCGGAGACGTTGACCGGGACGTGCACGGGGAGCTGCGCGACGTTGCCCGAGCCGACGCCCGGGGACTTGACGGCGGCACCCTCGGCGCCCGAGTCGGCGAACGCGGCACCGGAGGCGGCACCCGCGGCGATACCGGCGGCGGCGAGGACGAAGGCGGCCTTCTTGGCAGTGTTCATTTCAGAACCTTTCGTGACATACGTGACGGGGGTGCTGCGGATCGTATGGCGGGCGGCCACGGGAATTCCCGTAAGGACACGCCCGCGCGGGGGAGGAAGCCCGGTGGGCTACCGGCCGGTGGGCAGACCGCCGAGCAGGCTGCCGCCGGAGTTCAGTCCCTGGGTGGCCTCGGTGACCGTGCCGATCGCGTTGTCCTTGCGGCTCGGGTCGAGAAGGTTGGTGTCCACCGGGTTGACGTCGAGCGTCGGCTGGCTGGTCAGGGTGTCCAGTGCGCCGTTCAGGCTCATGGGCGGCAGGTCGCCCGGTCCGGCGGCAAAGGCGGGAGCGGCGGCGCCGGCCAGCGTCAGGGAGCCGGCGACAACCGCAGCGGCCTTCAGAACCTTCATCATCGTCCTCTCGTCGGACGGCCCGTCCGGGCCGCCGTCCACCAGGGGTGCGCGCTGTCCAACGAGCGACCTCCGCCCCGGAAACGCACGACGAGGGCCCGCCGGACGGAAGATCCGTCCGGCGGGCCCTCGGGGCGCGCGGGCTAGCCGGCGAGCGGCGTCGCGGGGAGCGCGGGGGCCTCCGGGAGCGAGTCCGTCGACGGCAGGCTCGACGTCGGCAGCTGCGGCAGCGCGGGCAGCCCCGGCAGGTTCGGTGCCGGCAGACCGCCCGCGAGCAGCGTGGCGGCGACGACGTTGACGAGGCCGGTGACGACGACCGGGGCCTGGGTGGCGACCGCGGCGGGGTCGCCCGCGGTGGCCGACTTCAGGAGGGCGTCGACGGCGGACTGGAGGGCGGCGAGGGCGTCGCTCTTGACGTCGGCGGGGGCCTTCGCGGCCTTGGGCAGCGCGGCGGCGTCGGGGGTCGAGGGCGCCGCGGGTGCCTTCGCCGCGGCCGCGGCGATGGCGGCCTTGACCGCGTCGGCGTGCTTCGTCGCGTCGGCGGCGGAGAGCTTGCCGTCGTCCGCCTTGAGGACGGCGTCGAGGAGTTCGGTGACCGGCGTCAGGACACCGCCGGTGTCGTGCAGGGTCTTGGTCTGGGCGAGCAGCGCGTCGGCGCCCGGCACGGGAGCGGACGCGACGTCCGTGCGGCTGGCCGGCTCGGTGGCGGGTCCCGCCGCGAGGACGGGGGCCGCGGCGCCTATCAGGAGCGAGGCGCACAGGAGGGTGCCGGCGAGCGGCCGTACGGGAAATGCGGACATGAGGAAACCTTCCAGGGTGATTCGGTGATGCAGATTCACCGTGGAATCCGCCGCGACACGCCGCAACCGCGCCACAGCCAAACGGGTGTCCGGGCACGGAACAGCCGCCCCCCGAAAGGGGCGGCTGCGGAAGAGTCGTGCTGCGGCGTCAGTTGTTGACGCAGGTGTTGCCGAACGCCGGGTTCAGCAGACCGATGACGTTGACGGTGTTGCCGCAGACGTTGACCGGCACGTGGACCGGGACCTGCACGACGTTGCCGGAGAGCACGCCGGGGGAGCCGACGGCGGCACCCTGCGCCCCGCTGTCGGCGGAGGCGACACCGGCGGTGCCGGCCATGGCGGCGGCGGCCACGGCGGAGAAGACGACTGCCTTCGCAGTACGCGACATGAACATGCTCCTTGATCGATCAGCTTGGCCAGGGAAGACGCCTGACGCGTGGACAACGCGGCGGTGCGGCAGGAGTTTCGGCTCCGAACGGGTGAATGTGCGACGGCGTGTTGAATCCCCGCACGGGATTCCGGCCCCGACGGAGCGGGAGTTTCACAACTCCGACACATCTCGTGTATCAAGTGAGCGTCGCTTTCTTGACGTTACGGTGGGCGACTCATGGCGATCGGAATGCGGCGCGGAGTCGACCGGTACATATGAATTTCTGATCTCCCGTTCTTTCGGGGAAGAATTCGGGGAAGAGGCGATGCAAGTGACGCCCGCATCCGCGCCGCCGCGCGTCCTGCACGTGACGCAGCCGGTCGACGGCGGCGTGGCCCGTGTGGTGGCCGATCTCGTCCGGCTCCAGCGGGCCGCCGGCCTGCCGGTGACCGTCGCCTGCCCGCCCGAGGGCGCCCTGCCCGCACTGCTCGACGCCGCGGGCTGCGAGGTCCTCGACTGGCCCGCGGTCCGCTCCCCGGCCCGCGGCGTCCGCGCCGAGTCCCGGCGGCTGGCGGAGCTCGTGGCCCGCACCGGGCCCGACCTGGTCCACGCGCACAGCGCCAAGGCGGGCCTGGTCACCCGGCTCGTCGTGCGGGGCCGCGTGCCGACCGTCTTCCAGCCGCACGCCTGGTCCTTCGAGGCCGTCGGCGGACCCGCGGCGTCGGCCGCCGCGAACTGGGAGCGGTTCGCGGCCCGTTGGACCGCGCGCTTCCTCTGCGTCAGCCGCGCCGAGCGCGACACCGGCCGCCGGCGCGGGGTGCGCGGCCCCGTCAGCATCGTGCCGAACGGCGTCGACCTCGGCGTCTTCCGCCCCGCCGGGGGGACCGGCCCCGACGGACCGCCCGCGGGCCTGCCCGAGGGCACCGGGCCGCTCGCCGTCTGCGTCGGCCGGCTCTGCCGCCAGAAGGGGCAGGACGTGCTCGTCGCCGCCTGGCCCGAGGTGCTGCGCCGGCTGCCCGGGGCCCGGCTCGTGCTCGTCGGCGACGGGCCCGACGCGGACCGGCTGCGCGGCGCCGCGCCCCCGTCCGTGACGTTCGCCGGGGCGGTCGCCGACCCGGTCCCCTGGTACCGCGCCGCCGACCTCGTCGTCCTGCCCTCGCGCTGGGAGGGCATGGCCCTGGCCCCGCTCGAGGCGATGGCCTGCGGGAGCCCCGTGCTGCTCGGCGACGTGGACGGGGCCCGCGAGAGCCTGCCGCCGGGCCGGGCCGCCGGCAGCCTGGTCCCGCCGGGGCGGCCCGAGGCCCTGGCCCGCGCCCTGGTCCGGCTGCTCGGCGACCCCGCCCGGCTGCGCGACCTGGGCGAGAGCGCCCACCGCCACGTGCGCGCCCACCACGACGTGC
>NZ_WWIA01000188.1 GCF_009870065.1 Streptomyces sp. SID5785
TCTGGGTGCGGCCGAGCTCGTCGCCGTGGGCGAGCATGGGGATGCCCTGCGAGAGCATGAGTGTGGCCAGGAAGTTGCGCTGCTGGCGGGCCCGGAGCTCGAGGACGCTCTCGTCCTGCGTCGGCCCTTCGGCGCCGCAGTTCCAGGAGCGGTTGTCGTTCTCGCCGTCCAGACCGGCCTCGCCGTTGGCCTCGTTGCGCTTGGTGTCGTACGAGACGAGGTCGCGCAGGGTGAACCCGTCGTGCGCGGTGACGAAGTTGACGCTGGCGCGGGGGCGCCGGCGCTCGTGCTGGTAGAGGTCGGACGAGCCGGTCAGCCGGGAGGCGAACTCCGCGACCGTGCGGTCCGCTCCGCGCCAGAAGTCCCGCACGGTGTCGCGGTACTTGCCGTTCCACTCGGACCACAGGGGCGGGAAGTTGCCGACCTGGTAGCCGCCGTCGCCGACGTCCCAGGGTTCGGCGATGAGCTTGACGCGGCTGACCACGGGGTCCTGCTGGACCAGGTCGAAGAAGGCGGAGAGCCGGTCGACGTCGTGGAACTGACGGGCGAGCGTGGCCGCGAGGTCGAAGCGGAAGCCGTCCACGTGCATCTCGGTGACCCAGTAGCGCAGCGAGTCCATGACGAGCTGGAGGACGTTGGGGTGGTGCATCAGAAGGCTGTTGCCGGTGCCCGTCGTGTCGAAGTAGCGGGCGGGGTCGTCGGGGTGCAGCCGGTAGTACGAGGCGTTGTCGATGCCCCGGAAGGCGAGCGTCGGACCGTGCTCGTTGCCCTCCGCGGTGTGGTTGTAGACGACGTCGAGGATGACCTCGAGCCCGGCGTCGTGCAGCGCTTTGACCATGGTCTTGAACTCGGTGACCTGTGCGCCGCCGGAGCCGTGCGCCGCGTACCCGTCGTGCGGGGCGAAGAAGCCGATCGACGTGTATCCCCAGTAGTTGGTCAGGCCACGGTCGCGCAGGAACCCGTCGTGGATGTACTGGTGGACCGGCATCAGCTCGACCGCCGTCACCCCGAGCGAGGTGAGGTGGGCGAGGACGGGTTCCGTCCCGAGTCCCGCGTAGGTGCCGCGCAGTCCGGGCGGCACGTCGGGGTGGGTGCGGGTGAGGCCGCGCACATGTGTCTCGTACACGACGGTCTCGGCGTAGGGCCGGCGCGGCGGCCGGTCGTCACCCCAGTCGAAGGCGGGGTCGGTCACCACCGAGAGCAGGGTGTGTCCGGCGCTGTCGGTCGGCTCGGGGCCCGGCGCGGCCCGCTCGAAGAGCGCGGGGTCGTTGTCCGTCCCGCCCTCCATGGCCCGCGCGTACGGGTCGAGGAGAAGTTTGGCGGGGTTGCAGCGGTGGCCGGCCGACGGCTCCCAGGGGCCGTGCACCCGGAAGCCGTAGCGCTGCCCCGGGCCGATCCCGGGGACGTAGCAGTGCCAGACGAAGCCGTCGACCTCACCGAGCGGGATCGTCCGGTGGGAGCCGTCGTCGTCGACGAGGACGAGGTCGACCCCCTGGGCCACCTCGCTGAACAGGGCGAAGTTGGTGCCGTCGCCGTCGGGCGTGGCGCCCAGGGGGAACGGGCTGCCGGTCCAGGTGTGCACGCAGCTACCTCCTGCGGGACGGGGCGGGCGTCAGCCGGCCACGGGCACGGCGGCGATCGCCGTCGGCACGGGGTCCGCGGTGCGCACCCGGCACGAGAACCACACGGTGGTGCCGCCCGGGCCGGGATACCTGCCCCAGCCGTCGCTCCACTCCGCGACCCGGCTCAGGCCCTCGGGCGGGACACGCTCGGCGGGGGCCTGCCGGTTGCGGTCGGACACGGCGGTGACCAGGTGCTGCCCGGCCCACCACATCTCCACGACCGCCGTCCGGTCCGGCCCGTGCTCGTCGATCGCCCGGAGCAGCAGGCGGGTGCAGTGACAGACGGGGTCGACGAGTGTCCGCAGTCCCCAGTGCCGCAGATGTGCGGCCAGAATACGCTCGACCTGCCCGATCCTCTCCGGGCCGACCTCCACGTCGAGGTGGTAGTAGCGGGAGATCGTGGGTTCCATCGGCTGGGCTCCTCTCGGGGAAGCCTGCCGCTCGTCGCGCCGCATGCGGCGCGCGTCCCGAACACGGAGCGTGAGCGGCAGTCGCTCCTGGGTCAGTCCAGCGTGTGAGTGCCCAGCTCATCGCGCAACACGAACACGACGGCACACCCGCCTCGTTGAATCCCCAACAGGACGCAGGGTGTTCGGTCGTGCACCATGGGTGAGAACGGCGGCTCCTCCTCGCGCGACACCTTGCGGTGACGCGGCCCGGCCGCTCCGGCCGTGCACGGAGGGCGCCCCCACGAAGAAGGTGACCCGTGGTGCTTCTGCCCACCAGATCCGAGGTCGCGCGTCATCTGAGCTACTACCGGGCGTGGGAACGCCTGGTGCTCGCCCACCCTGCCGACGTGACCATCCGCCTGCGCTTCGAGGACACCGCGTACACGCTGTGTGTGCTGATGGGCGAGTGCAAGGCGCGGACGGCCGCCGACGCGGCCGAGCAGTACCTGCGCCCGTGCCATCGGGAAACCGGCGAGGAGGCCGATGATGTCCGCTGGTGAGGCAGGCACCGCCCTGCGGCCGACGGTGCTGATCCGCGACGTCGAGCCGCTCGTCGACTGCGGCCGGCATCCCGCGAAGGCGATCCCCGGCGAGACCTTCCAGGTGACCGCCACCGTCTTCGCCGAGGCCGGGTCCACGGTCGGCGCCAACGTGGTGCTGACCGGACCGGACGGCACGCCGGGTCCGTGGACCCCGATGCGCGAGGTCTCGCCCGGCAGCGACCGCTGGAGCGCGCTCGTCACACCGGACACCGAGGGGCGCTGGACCTACGGCGTCGAGGCGTGGACGGACCCGGTGGGCGACTGGCGGCACGCGGCCCGGATCAAGATCCCGGCCGGCGTCGACACCGGGCTCGTCCTCGAGGAGGGCGCGCTCCTGTACGAGCGTGCGGCGCGCGGCGCCCCGCGGGGGGCCGCGCAGGACGTGCTGCTGAGCGCCGCGCGGGCGCTCCAGGACGACCTGCGGGCGCCGGCCGACCGCCTCGCCGCGGCGCTGACCGCCGAGGCGGACGCCGTTCTCGCCCGGTACCCGCTGCGCGAACGTCTCACGTGTGCGCCGCCGCTGCCGTTACTCGTGGAGCGGGAGCGGGCGCTGGTCGGTTCCTGGTACGAGTTCTTCCCGCGCTCCGAGGGCGCGGTCGTCGAACCGGGCAGGCCACCGGTCAGCGGCACGTTCGCGACCGCGGCCGAGCGCCTCCCGGCGATCGCCGCGATGGGCTTCGACGTCG
>NZ_WWIA01000189.1 GCF_009870065.1 Streptomyces sp. SID5785
TCGGGTGACACGCTGGCCTCGCCGATGCAGGGCACGATCGTGAAGGTCGCGGTCGAGGAGGGGCAGGAGGTCAAGGAGGGCGACCTCGTCGTCGTCCTGGAGGCCATGAAGATGGAACAGCCCCTCAACGCGCACAAGTCCGGGACCGTCAAGGGCCTGACCGCGCAGATCGGCGCCTCCCTCACCTCCGGCGCCCCCATCTGCGAGATCAAGGACTGACCCGGGTCCCGCAGGACAACTGGGGGCGCCCGCCGGACCGTACCGGGTCCGGCGGGCGCCCCTCGGGCGTCTTCGGCCCCGGCGATCAGGCATCCTGGACAGCCCCCGCCCGCCCTGGGAGGCCCCGATGAGCACCGGTACCGAACACGAGCGCGTCCGCCCCATGCGTGCGGACGCACGGCGCAACTACGAGCGGCTGCTCGCACAGGCCCGCAAGGCGTTCGCGGAGCACGGCACCGGGGCGTCCCTCGAGGAGGTCGCGCGCGCGGCCGGGGTCGGGATCGGCACGCTGTACCGGCACTTCCCCAACCGGTACGCGCTGATGAGTGCCGTCTTCGAGGAGGCCGTCGGCGATCTCCTCGCCCGCAGCCGGGCACTGCTCGGGGCGGACGAGCCGTGCGCGGCACTCGTGGCGTGGCTGCGGGAGATCATCACGCACGCCAGTGAGTACCGGGGGCTGTCCCGGGCGCTCATGTCCGCGTCACAGGACGCCAGTTCGGCACTGTCGCGGTGCAGCGACCCGATGCGCGAGGCGGGACAGGCACTGCTGTCGCGGGCCCAGGAGTCCGGGGCGGTGCGGCGCGACGTCTCGATCACGGATCTGCTGCAGCTGACCAATGCGATTGCGCTGGCCGCCGAGGAGACGCCGACGGACCCGAATCTGGCGGATCGGCTCCTCCACCTCACCCTCCGCGGCATCACCGGCCCCTGACGGGCCCGGTCTCCCTCTGCCGTGGCAGCACCGGCCACCTGCCACCCGGTACGGGGCGCGCCCCCGTTGCGGGGCGCCCCGGCCCGGGCGTCGGCCGGCCCCAGCCCCGGTCCCGGCCCCGGCTGAGGTCGGCCCCGCCGGGAGCCCGGTCGAGGGCACGCCCAGCCCGCGCTCCGGGGTTCGGGCGGCCCGACCGGGGCCCTCCGGTAGGAGCCCGCCGAGCCCGCCGCCCCGGAGTTCGGCCAGCCTCGCCCTGGCCCCTGGCCCCTGGCCACGCGGAGAAGAGGTTCGCACCCGCCGTGCTGCGGTGACCCCCTGCTCCCATCATCCCGCCCCCTCCGGGGGCGTACCCCCGGCGCCTGGACCGCGACTACGTCACGGGGCAGCCGTACGCCCCGCCAGGGGCGCGGGGAACTGCGCGAGCGACCACGACGGCGCGGCACCCGGCGATGACGCGGGTCGCCCACGGCGCGAACCGTGACCCGGGTCGACGGAAGGCGTATGCCCCGCCCGGAGCTGGGACTGTGCCGTGCGCATGCCTACCGGGGTTCGATGGAGCCCGCACTGCAGTGGCCCCTCGCTCCCACCATCCCGCCCCCTCCGGTGGCGTTCGGCCCGGCGCCGAGGTTGCGACTGCGTCGCGGGGCGATTGACAGCCCCGCCAGGGGCGCGGGGAACTGCGCGACCAGCCACGACGGCGCGGCACCCGGC
>NZ_WWIA01000190.1 GCF_009870065.1 Streptomyces sp. SID5785
ACGCGCGACGGGCGGCGCGGCCGGTGGCGCCGCGGGCGCGGTGTACCCCGGGGGCACGGCGTCCTCGGGCTCGGCGACGACGGCGCGTACGTCGTCGGCTGCGGCCGCCACGTCCGCCACGTCCGCCACGTCCGCCACGTCCGCGACGGCCGGGTCCGCCGGGACGGCCGTCCGGCCCTGTTCGTCCCCGCGCGCCTCGCCGTCCGCCACGTCCCCGGAACCGGCGGACGCCTCCTCGGACAGCTCCGCCACGGCCGGGACGTCGCCCTCGTCGTCGGTGTCGGCACCCTCGTCGGCGGCGTCCTCCGGCAGCGGCTCCAGCATGGACAGCACCGAGACGGGCGCCTCGGGCAGTTCGCCCCGCTCGCCCCCCTCGGCCCGATCGGCCTCGTCGTCGCCCCGCGGGGCCGCGTCCGGCGCGGACGTCACCGACTCGGGCTCCTCCTGCCGGGCCGCCTCCCGCGACGCCTCCCGCTGCTTGCGCTTCAGGCTGCGGTGCGCGGGGTTCGGCCGGTGCTGGTCCGGGCGGCGCACGGGAAGGGGGGACTTGGACGCGGCCTCGTCGTCCGCCGGGTCGGAGCTCACCGCGGACCCGTCAGACCCGTCAGACACGACAGATCCGTCAGACGCGACAGACTCACCGGACGGGAAGGATTCGGCGGATTCCTGAAGATACGGTTCCGCAGAACCCCCGTCCTCGTCGGAACGGCGAACTTCATCGGCTGACCCCCGCATTGCGCCCCTGCCCGGTCACGTCTGATCCCACGTACACCACCAGCGGTCCCGAACGGACCGCTGAACGCGAGATTCTATCGCCCGTCCGGTGATCGCAGCGGCAAACCCCCCTTCCCTCACGCTCCCCTCACCCCCCTCGGTGGATCGGCAGCCCCACCC
>NZ_WWIA01000191.1 GCF_009870065.1 Streptomyces sp. SID5785
GAGCCGGTGCGGGCGGGCGCGGGACCGTTCGGCGCGGCGGCCCAACTCCTGGCCCTCCTCGCCGTGTTCGCCGCTCTGACCACCGCTCCCGGAGAGTCCCGGCGCCCGGACGGGAGCCCCGGGCGATGACCCGCCCGAGCGACGGACCGCGCGCTCGGCCGCACGGGCGCGGGAGCCGGCCCGCCACCCCCGGCCCACCGAGGAGGAACCCCATGACGACGACGGCGGCAGCGCTGAGCGGAGCGCGACGCGTCCCGTTCCCGGTGGTCGACGAGGTCGCCCGGCACTGTCTGCAGGACGACGAACCGGAGACCGTGCACATCGAGGTGCACCTGAGCGGACGGCTCGACCCGGGCCGCCTCGGCGCCGCGTTCGCCCGGGCCCTCGCCCGGCACCCGCGGACCCTGATGCGGGAGGCGCCCCGCCCCTGGTACGCCCGGCGCTACGAGTGGGAGCTGACCGCCCGCCCGGACGCACCGCCCGTCTCCGTCCCGCCCCCGGGACCGGACGCGCTGGAGGCGGCCCGGGTCAGGGCCCTGGCCCACGCCCCGGCGCTGACGAGCGCACCCCCGGTCCGCCTGGAGGCCGTCCCGCACCCCGGCACGGGCGACACCGTGCTGTTCCTGACCGTCAACCACACAGCACTGGACGGCCCGGCCTGCCTGCGGGTCCTGGCCACCGCCGCCCAGGAGTACGGCGGCCCGGACAACACCCCGCCGCCCGCGACGCGGCCCGCCG
>NZ_WWIA01000192.1 GCF_009870065.1 Streptomyces sp. SID5785
GCCGGTCCCGCGCCGCTGGCCGCGCAGCTTCGCGCACCGGCTCACCGCACCGCTGCCCGGCCTGCGCGGCTTCGCGCGGTTCGCCCGCGAGGGCAAGGTCCGGCCGTCCGCCGAGGGCCTCGCCGACATCCCGAACCTGCCGTTCGAGCCGGGCCCGCTGCCCGACGTCGACGCCCGCACCGCCGCCGTCACCTGGGTCGGACACGCCAGCTGGATCGTCCGCATCGGCGGCCTGACCGTGCTGACCGACCCCGTCTGGTCCCGCAGGATCCTCGGCACGCCCGCCCGCGTCACCCCGCCCGGCATCGCCTGGAGCGCCCTGCCCCCGGTCGACGCCGTCGTCATCAGCCACAACCACTACGACCACCTCGACTGGCCCACCCTCAAGCGGCTGCCGCGCGACACCCCGGTCCTGGTGCCCGCCGGACTGGCCCGCTGGTTCACCCGGCGCCGCTTCACCCACGTCACCGAGCTCGACTGGTGGGAGACCGCCGAACTGGGCGGCGTCCGCTTCGACTTCGTCCCCGCCCACCACTGGTCCAAGCGCAGCCTCACCGACACCTGCCGCACCCTGTGGGGCGGCTGGGTGCTCACCGACCGCGACGGACAGCGCCTCTACTTCGCGGGCGACACCGGCTACGGTCACTGGTTCGCCGAGATCGGCCGCCGCTACCCCGGCATCGACCTGGCCCTGCTGCCCATCGGCGCCTACGACCCGCGCTGGTGGCTCCAGGACGTGCACTGCGACCCCGAGGACGCGGTGCGCGCGGCACAGGACGTCGGGGCCCGCCGCATGGCGCCCATGCACTGGGCGACGTTCCTGCTGTCGGCCGAGCCCGTGCTCGAGCCGCTCACCCGGCTGCGGGCCGCCTGGGAGCGCGCCGGACTGCCCCGCACCGCCCTGTGGGACCTGCCGGTGGGCGGCTCACGCGTGCTGACCGTCTGACCGGCCGTCGCGGCCGCCCTGCCCGCGCACCCGGCGCCACAGCGCAGGGGCCCCGCTGATCACCAGGGTCAGCACGACCGCCGCGACCACGCCCTGCCACGGCTCCGCGAACAGCGAGCCGCCGAGGATCCCGATCACCTGGTACGTCGCCGCCCAGGCCAGACAGGCCGGGACGTCGCCGCGGGCGAAGCGCCGCAGCGGCATCTCGGCCATCAGACAGGCCAGCATCACCGGGATCCGCCCGGCGGGCACCAGCCGGGACAGCACGAGCACCAGCACCCCGTGGTCGGCGAGCTTCGTCTGGGCCTGCGCGAGCCGCTCCTCCGGGGCCCGCGCGCGGATCGCCGCCAGCCAGCGCGACCCGTTGCGGGAGTGCATGCCGCGCCGCCCGAGCCAGTACAGGACGACGTCGCCGAGGAACGCGGCGAACGAGGCGACCGCGAACACGAAGAGCAGCGAGAACGGGTCGGTCTGGTGGAACGCCACGACGGCCGCCGAGCTGACCAGCGCCCCCGTCGGCACCACGGGCACGAGCGCGCCGATGAACACCAGCAGGAACAGCGACGGGTATCCCACGGCCTGCTGGGTCGACTCCGGCGTCACCTGCGAGGCGGCGGTGAGGATCACCGCGCCACCTCCGGGCGCACCCGCTCGCCGTGCCCGAGCAGGTGCACGGCCACGTCCGGCGCCCACAGCGCCGCCTGCCGCACGAACTCGTCACCCGGCGTGTGGAACTCGTGCGGCCGCACCGCGTCCATCCCGATCGGCCAGTACGTCCCGTAGTGCACCGGCACCGCGCTGCGCGGAGCCAGCCGGGCCAGCGCCTGCGCGGCCCGCTCCGGGTCCAGGTGGTGCGGGCCGAGGTAGGGGCCCCAGCCGCCGACCGGCAGCAGTGCCACGTCCACGGTGCCGACCGCCTCGGCCATCCCGTCGAACAGCCCGGTGTCGCCCGCGAAGTACGTCCGGGCCTCGCCCTCCACGACGTAGCCGAGCGCCGGTGCCCGGTGCGGGCCCACCGGCAGCCGCCGACCGTCGTGCTCGGCGGGCACCACCCGCACCGTGACGTCCCCGCTCGCGACGGCGTCCCCCGGCCCGACCTCGGTGATCCGCAGCCCGCGCAGCCGGCGCAGGCCCGGCACCGAGCGGCCCGTCCCGCGCGGCACGAGCACCCGGGTGCCCGGCGCGAGGCGCGCGAGCGAGGGCACGTGCAGATGGTCGGCGTGCAGGTGCGAGACGAGCACGAGGTCGGCACGGGCGGCGCTCGGCGGCGGCGGCGCGCCCCGGCGCCGCCGCAGATGGGCCAGACGCCGCGTGAACAGCGGATCGGTGAGCACCCGCGTACCGGCGTCCTCGACCGTGCAGGTGGCGTGACCCCACCAGGTGATCTCCACCGGCACCCGTGCCTCCTTCGTGCGACTGCCCCGAGCCTACGTGCAGGAGTAGGGTCGGGGGCCGGAGACGAGGTCAGCCGAGGTGAGGGGACACCATGGACGCGCCGGACGGTTCCGGTCATGATCGCGGCCCCGGCCCGCTGCGGGTCGCGTCGATCGCGAGTCTGACCCCGCTGGAGGAGCTGGACGCCGACCCGTTCCTCGTCGACTCCCGCAGCCAGCACGCCATGTGCGCCCGCTGGGCCGCCGAGCGCGGCCACGTCGTCACGCGCGAGCTCCTCGTGCACGCCCTGCGCCCCGACCACGAGATCCTCTGGGACGACGTGGACGCCGGCCTGGTCGACCTGTTCGTGGTCCCCTGCGACCGGGTCCTGCACGCCGCGATCGGCTCTCCCGACACCTTCGCCAAGGAGTGCGCGCGGCGCGGGATCCGGGTCGAGACGGCGGGCCTCGCCGAGCCCGCGTACGACGCGGAGATGAAGGCCCGGGTGCACCGCCGCCTGTCGATGCCGACCGCCGGGTACGACGGCTGCTGACACCCGGGACCGGCCACCCCCGTCCGCGGGACCAATCGGGCCAAGACGTGTGAAACCCTGGCCGACGACAACCCGGACGGGACACAGCGGGCGAGGGGAGCCGGAGACGTGGCATCGGGGCGGTGGTGGCGGCGTGCGGCGAGCACGGTGTGGCGCTCACTGACGGTGTGGGCCGCGGGGACCCTCACGATGATGGTCCTCGCCGGGATCCTGCCCGACTTCCAGCTGCAGTCGGCGAGCGGCGACAGCCTGACCCGGGTGGCGATCACCGCCGCCTCCGGCGCGGGCGCCTTCGCCGTCCTGTCCGCGCTCGTGTGGCCGCTGCTCGTGCGGGCCCTGCTGCTCGTGCCCGCGCTCGTCCTCGGCCTCGTCGTCTTCTTCCTCAACGGCGGCGTGCTCCTCGTCGCCCTGCACCTCATCCCCGACGGCCGCGGCGAGGTCAGCCCCGAGACCGCCGTCGTCGTGGCCGCCGTCATGTCCGCCGTCGCCTCGGCCACCGGCGGTGCCCTCGCCGTCCGCGACGACGACGCCTACCGGCGCCGGCTCTACCGGCTCGCCG
>NZ_WWIA01000021.1 GCF_009870065.1 Streptomyces sp. SID5785
GCCGGGGCCGACGAGCGCGGTGTGGCGCCGGTCCGGCTGCTGCGGGCGGCCGGGGTCCGGGTCGCAGCCGGCAGCGGGGCGCTGCGCGACGCCTCGAACCCCGTCGGGCGCGGCGACCCTCTGGAGGCCGCGTACCTGCTGGCCTCCCGGTACGGGCTGCGGCCCGAGGAGGCGTACGAGGCGGTCAGCACGACCGCGCGGGCGGCGCTCGGGCTGCCCGAGGTGCGCGTGGAGGCCGGGTTCCCGGCCGAACTGCTCGCGGTACGGGGCGAGAAGCTGTCGGGCGCGCTGTCGCTCGCGTACAGCCGCATCGTGGTGCACCGGGGCCGGGTGGTCGCCCGCACCAGTGCCGTACGGGAGTACTGCGACTCGGCCGCGGCGGTGGCCCTCGATCTGCCGCGGCAGGGACGGGCGGCCAAGTACGGGGGCGGGGGCGGGGCGTAGCGGCGCCGGGTGCGGGCGCGGCGGGTGGCGGCGGGGTGCGCGTGACTCGGCGCTCGTAGCGGCTGCGCGCGTCAGCACGGTGAGCGGGTCACCGCCCGTGCGTGGCTGCACACGTCAGCACGGTGAGTGGGTGACCACCCGTGCGTGGGGGCGCGCGTCAGCATGGTTGCGCGGTCAACCTCACGGTCCCGGCGTACGGTCGGAGGCATGCGCATTGTCATCGCTGGTGGTCATGGTCAGATCGCGCTGCGGCTCGAGCGGTTGCTCTCCGCGCGCGGTGACGAGGTGGCGGGCATCATCCGCCGGCCCGAGCAGGGCGACGATCTGCGGGACGCCGGTGCGGAGCCGGTCCTGTGCGATCTGGAGTCGGCCTCCGTCGAGGAGGTCGCGGCCCATCTGCAGGGCGCGGACGCTGCCGTGTTCGCGGCGGGCGCCGGGCCGGGCAGCGGCGCCGACCGCAAGGACACGGTGGATCGGGACGCGGCCGTGCTGTTCGCCGACGCGGCGGAGCGGGCCGGGGTGCGCCGGTACGTCGTGGTGTCGTCCATGGGCGCGGACGTCACGCACCAGGGCGACGACATCTTCGATGTGTACCTGCGTGCCAAGGGCGCGGCGGACGACGACGTACGGCGCCGCACGGGACTGGACTGGACGATTCTGCGCCCCGGTCAGCTCACGAACGACGCGGGCAACGGACTGGTGCGGCTGGAGGCGCGGACCGGCCGCGGACCCGTGCCGCGGGACGACGTGGCGGCGGTCCTGGCCGAGCTGGTGGAGTCGCCGGCGACCGCGGGGCTGACGCTCGAGTTGATCTCCGGCTCGACCCCGGTGACGGTGGCCGCGAAGTCGGTCGCGGGGAACTGAGACCCGCCGGGCGGGGCCCGGACCGGGAGTTGCCCGCCCGGGGCCCCGGACGCTCCGTCAGAACAGCGGCAGCTGCCCGGGGACGTGCGGGACCGCGTACCCGTCGAGCGTGTCCTGCACGGCGCCGAGCTGGGCGGGTCTGCGCGATCCGGGGCACGAGACGAGTTCGCCGGCGGCGCGGGCGCCGGGCGGGTCGTGCCGGGCGAACCGGCCGCCGACGACGGCGATGTCGCGGCGGCACTCGGGGCAGCTGCGGCGACGGGCCGCGGCGGGCGCGAGGGGCGCAGACGAGACGGGCGGGGCTGACGAGGCTGAGGACGCGGTCGGCATGGGATCAGTCTGCGTCGTCGACGGCGCGGACACACGCCGGAGCGCGCGACCGGGCGGACGGCGGGGGCGCGCGGTGGGCCCGCCCCGGGCCCGGTCGGCGGG
>NZ_WWIA01000193.1 GCF_009870065.1 Streptomyces sp. SID5785
GGCCCCGGCGGGGTGGACGAGGAGCAGATGAAGACGGCGGGGTGCGGGGTGGTGTACGGCGACAGGGACAGCCGGGGCCGCAGCAGGAGCTGGAGGCCGGCGGCGGCGCCGGCGGCGATGTCCCCGCCCACGTAGTTCGCGTTGCGGGCGGCGAGCTCGGGCGGGCCCATCGTGGCGCGGGCGAGCACGAGGTCCCTGAACCCCGGGGCGAAGCGCTCCAGTTGACGCTCGATCGCGTCCGTCAGGTTCCCGTCCCACCCGTGCGGCACGTGCCCGTACGCCCAGAACGTGTGCTTGCCCTCGGGTGCGCGCGTCGGGTCGGCGACACTGGCCTGCACGGTGATGAGGAACGGTGTCTCGGGTGCCCGCTGCCCGCCCGACGCCTCGCGCAGGGCGCGGTCGATGTCGGCGCGGTACGGGCCGATCTGCACGGTGCCCGCGCTCCGGGCCTCCTCGGCGGTCCACGGCACGGGCCCGTCGAGCGCGTAGTCGACCTTGAAGACACCGGGTCCGTACCGGAACCGGTCGTAGAAGCGGCCGAGCCCGGCGATGCGGGCGAGGGCGGTCGGCGAGGTGTCGAAGACGTAGGCGCGGGCGGGCGGCAGGTCGTCGAGCCGCTTCACCTCGTAGTCGGTGTGGATCTCGCCGCCGAGATCGCGCAGGTACGCGCCGAGCGCGTCGGCGACGGACTGGGAGCCGCCGCGGGCGACGGGCCAGCCCCGGGCGTGCGCGGCCAGGGCGAAGACGAGGCCGATGCCGCCGGTGGCGAGGCCGTCGAGCGGGGCGATGGTGTGTGCGGCCAGGCCGGAGAAGAGCGCGGGCGCCCGCTCGTCGCGGAAGCGGCGCATGAGCCAGGACGCCGGCAGGAGCCCGTCGAGGCCGAAGCGGGCGAGGCCGACCGGGTCGCGGGGCAGCGAGCTCAGCGGCAGCGACATGAAGTCGTGGACGAGCGTGTCCCAGCGGTGCAGCAGGGGCTCGACCAGGCGCCGGTAGGTGCCCGCGTCGCGCGGCCCGAAGGAGGCGGCGGTCTCGGCGACGGAGCGGGACAGGACGGCCGCGGTGCCGTCCGGGAACGGGTGCGCCATGGGCAGGCCGGCGTGCATCCACTCCAGGCCGTACCGGTCCAGCGGCATCGCGCGGAACGCCGGGGAGTTGATGGCGAGCGGATGGGACGCCGAGCACGGGTCGTGGCGGAAGCCGGGCAGCGTCAGCTCCTCGGTGCGGGCGCCGCCGCCGATCGTGTCCCGCGCCTCGAAGAGGGCGACGGAGAAACCCCTCCTGGCCAGTTCGACCGCAGCGGTCAGCCCGTTCGGCCCCGCACCCACCACGACGGCATCGAGCATCGACGGCACCTTCGGACTCCTTCGTCAGCCGACGGCCACAGCCCGCCCAGGATATGCCGCGCCACCGACGGCTTCGGGGTCAGGCCCCGGCCGAGAGCACGCCCGCCACGCGGCGCGCGGTCGCGGCGTCCCGGGCCGCGGTGAAGGGCAGCACATTGCCCCCGGTGACGGCGAAGGGGACGCCCGCGCCGGTGAGGTGCGCGCCACCCGCCTCCTCGACGAGGAGCAGCCCCGCGGCGTGGTCCCAGGCGAGCTCCCAGCTGAACGCCGTCGCGTCGAGCGCCCCGCGGGCGACGGCCAGGTACTCGAGGCCCGCCGAGCCGCACGGGCGCGGCGCGAATCCCTCGGTCCGCAGGCCGAGCAGGGACCGCTTCTGGTCCTCGGTGGTGAAGTCCGGGTGCGAGGTCGCGACGGTCAGGTCCGCGCCGGGCGCGGGAGCGCCGGCGGTCAGCGGCCGGCCGTCGAGCCGGGCGCCGCGGCCGCGCACGGCCACCGCCATCTCACCGAGCGCGGGCGCGTACGTCCACGAGGCGAGGACGACGCCGTCGAGGGCGAGCGCCACGAGGGTGCAGAAGCCGGGGTCGCCGTGGACGAACTGACGCGTCCCGTCGACCGGGTCGACGATCCAGACGGGGGCGGCGCCGCGCAGCGCCTCGTACGTCGACGGGTCGGCGGCGACGGCCTCCTCGCCGACGACGACGGAGCCGGACAGCGCGGCCGTCAGCTCCCGCGTCAGGTACTCCTCGGCGCGCTTGTCGGCGACGGTCACGAGGTCGTGCGGGCCGCTCTTCTGGTCGATCTCGTGCGCGCCGAGCTGCCGGAAGCGCGGGGTGATCTCGGCGGCGGCCGCGGCGCGCACGATGCGCTCCACGTCCGTGACGAGGCGGTCGGTGACGGTGCGGGTCAGAAAGTCGTCGATGCTTTCCGTGATGGTTTCGATCATGTCCCCATGAGAACACGCCCCGCTGACATCGCGTTCCCGCGGGGTGAACGGGCGGTGGAATCACGATGACATCGCGGGTTCCACCGCCCCGGGCCGCCGGGTCCGGCCGGGCGGGCTCAGCGGCCCACGGCGTACCCCTGCATGCCGCGCGGGTTCGCCGCCGCCGACAGGACGCCGGTGTGCGGGTCGCGGGCCACGGCGCACAGCCGGCCCTCGGACCAGTCGTCGCCGACGGTCACGTCGTGGCCGCGCCGGCGCAGCTCCGCGACGACCTCCGGGTCCGTGTTCCCCTCGACGGTGACGGATCCGGG
>NZ_WWIA01000194.1 GCF_009870065.1 Streptomyces sp. SID5785
GTGGACTTGCCGTCGTCGACGGAGCCGGCGGTCGCCAGGCGGAGGGTGTCGATGGTGGTGCTCATGGCTAGAAGTACCCTTCGCGCTTGCGATCTTCCATGGCGGCCTCCGAGAGCCGGTCGTCGGCCCTCGTCGCCCCTCGTTCGGTGACCCGGGTCGTCGCGATCTCGTCGATGACGTGCCGGAGCGTGTCGGCGTCGGAGTCGACGGCGCCCGTGCAGGACATGTCGCCCACGGTGCGGTAGCGGACCCGGCGTTTCTCGACCCGTTCCGTGTCGCGCGGGCCGCCCCAGTCGCCGGGTGACAGCCACATGCCGTCCCGCAGGAACACCTCGCGGTGGTGGGCGAAGTAGAGCGACGGCAGGACGATCTCCTCCCGGGCGATGTACTGCCACACGTCCAGCTCGGTCCAGTTGGACAGCGGGAA
>NZ_WWIA01000195.1 GCF_009870065.1 Streptomyces sp. SID5785
GGGAAGAACTTCGGCGGCACCGACAGGTAGAACGCGAAGTTCCCGCCCGTGCCCTGGGACTTGTCGAGGTCCTCGATCGTCGACTTCAGCGTCTCGAACGCGTCGTCGTCGTCGAAGTTGCCCTGGACGAACCGCATGCCCTGGATGAGCTGCTGCCAGACCTCCTCGCGGAAGGGCGTGCGCGCGTGCTGCTTGACCGCGTCGTGCACCTCCTGCGCGAAGTCCTCGTCCTGCCACTCGCGGCGGGCGAAGCCGATCAGGGAGAAGCCCGGCGGCAGCAGGCCGCGGTTGGCCAGGTCGTACACCGCGGGCATCAGCTTCTTACGTGACAGGTCGCCCGTGACACCGAAGATCACCAGACCCGACGGCCCCGCGATGCGCGGGAGCCGTCGGTCTGCCGGGTCACGGAGCGGGTTGGCTCCGTGTGCGGTCAAGGGATCAGCCCTCCGAGGGGGCGAGGCGCTTGAGCTCCGCCTCGGTCGACTTCAGCAGGTCGTTCCAGGCGGACTCGAACTTCTCGACGCCCTCGTCCTCGAGCAGCTGCACGACCTCGTCGTACGAGATGCCGAGCTTCTCCACGGCCTCCAGCTCGGCGCGGGACTGGTCGTACGTGCCCGCGATCGTGTTGCCCGAGATCCGGCCGTGGTCCGCCGTGGCGTCCAGCGTGGCCTCCGGCATGGTGTTCACCGTGCCCGGGGCGACGAGGTCGTCGACGTACAGGGTGTCCTTGTACGCCTTGTCCTTGACGCCGGTCGAGGCCCACAGCGGGCGCTGCTTGTTGGCCTGCGCCTTGTCGAGCGCGGCCCAGCGGTCGCCGCTGAAGACCTCCTCGAACGCCTCGTAGGCGAGACGCGCGTTGGCCAGGCCGGCCTTGCCGCGCGCGGCCTTGGCGTCGTCGGTGCCCAGGGCGTCGATCCGCTTGTCGATCTCCGTGTCCACGCGGGACACGAAGAAGGAGGCGACGGAGTGGATCTTCGACAGGTCCAGGCCGGCGGCCTTGGCCTTCTCGAGACCGGCGAGGTAGGCGTCCATGACCTCGCGGTAGCGCTCGAGCGAGAAGATCAGCGTCACGTTGACACTGATGCCCTTGCCGATGGTCTCGGTGATCGCGGGCAGGCCCGCCTTGGTCGCCGGGATCTTGATGAGCGTGTTCGGCCGGTCCACCAGCCACGCGAGCTGCTTGGCCTCGGCGACCGTCGCCTGCGTGTGGTGCGCGAGCCGCGGGTCGACCTCGATCGACACCCGGCCGTCCTGGCCGCCCGTCGCGTCGAAGACCGGGCGCAGGATGTCGGCGGCGTCACGGACGTCCGCCGTCGTGATCATGCGGATGGCCTCTTCGACGGTGACCTTGCGGGCGGCGAGGTCGGTGAGCTGCTGCTCGTAACCGTCGCCGCTCGAGATCGCCTTCTGGAAGATCGACGGATTGGTGGTGACGCCCACGACGTGCTGCTGGTCGATCAGCTCGGCAAGGTTGCCGGACGTGATCCGCTTGCGCGACAGGTCGTCCAGCCAGATCGCGACGCCCTCCTCGGAGAGGCGCTTCAGTGCGTCTGTCATGGAATTTGCATCTCCTATGTCGTGTACGGGCGTCAGCGCTGAGCCGCGGCGAGGGATTCCCGAGCCTTGTCCGCCACGTTCTCGGCAGTGAAGCCGAACTCGCGGAAGAGGACCTTGCCGTCCGCCGAAGCGCCGAAGTGCTCCAGGGAAACGATGCGGCCGGCGTCGCCGACGTACTTGTGCCAGGTCAGACCGACGCCGGCCTCGACGGCGACGCGGGCCCTGACGGCCGGCGGCAGGACGCTGTCCCGGTACGCCTGGTCCTGCTCCTCGAACCACTCGACGCACGGCATCGACACCACGCGCGTGGCGATGCCCTCCGCCTCCAGCGTCTCGCGCGCCGCGACGGCGAGCTGCACCTCGGAACCGGTGGCGACGAGGATCAGGTCCGGAGTCGCCTTGGACGCCTCGACCCGTACGTAGCCGCCCTTGAGGGTGTCCTCGTCGACGTCGTACGTGGGCACGCCCTGGCGGGTGAGCACCAGGCCGTGCGGGTGCGAGACGCCGTACTCCTTCTTGCCGCGGCGCAGGATCTCGCGCCAGGCCAGGGCGGTCTCGTTGGCGTCGGCGGGGCGCACGACGTTGAGGCCCGGGATGGCGCGCAGCGCGGCGAGGTGCTCGACCGGCTGGTGCGTCGGGCCGTCCTCGCCGAGGCCGACCGAGTCGTGCGTCCACACGTAGGTGACGGGCAGCGACATGAGGGCCGACAGCCGGACCGCGTTGCGCATGTAGTCGGAGAACACCAGGAAGGTGCCGCCGTAGATGCGGGTGTGGCCGTGCAGCGCGATGCCGTTCATCTCCGCGGCCATGGCGTGCTCGCGGATGCCGAAGTGGATCGTGCGGCCGTACGGGTCCGCCTCGGGGAGCGGGTTGTCCGCGGGGAGGAACGACGACGTCTTGTCGATCGTCGTGTTGTTCGAGCCGGCCAGGTCGGCGGAGCCGCCCCACAGCTCGGGGATGACCGGGCCGAGCGCCTGGAGCACCTTGCCGGACGCGGCGCGGGTGGCGACGCCCTTGCCCGTCTCGAAGACCGGGACCTTGCCCTCCCAGCCGTCCGGCAGCGCGCCCGCCTGGATGCGGTCGAACTCGGCGGCCCGCTGCGGGTTGCCCGCGCGCCACTCCTGGTAGCCCTTCTCCCACTCGGCCCTGGCCTGGGCGCCGCGGTCGAGGGCCTTGCGGGTGTGGTTGATGACCTCGTCGGCGACCTCGAAGGTCTGCTCCGGGTCGAAGCCCAGCACGCGCTTGGTGGCGGCCACCTCGTCGTCGCCGAGCGCCGAGCCGTGCGCGGCCTCGGTGTTCTGCGCGTTCGGGGCGGGCCAGGCGATGATCGAGCGCATCGCGATGAAGGACGGCCGGTCGGTGACCCGCTTGGCCTCCTCGATCGCCGCGAAGATCGCCGTGTGGTCGAGGTCGCCGTCCGACTTCGGCTCGACGCGCTGGACGTGCCAGCCGTACGCCTCGTACCGCTTGGCGGTGTCCTCGGAGACCGCAGTCTCCGTGTCGCCCTCGATCGAGATGTGGTTGTCGTCCCACAGCAGGATCAGGTTGCCGAGCTTCTGGTGCCCGGCCAGCGAGGACGCCTCGGAGGAGATGCCCTCCTGGAGGCAGCCGTCACCGGCGATCGCGAAGACGAAGTGGTCGAACGGAGAGGTGCCGGGGGCCGCCTCCGGGTCGAACAGACCGCGCTCGTAGCGGGCGGCCATCGCCATGCCCACCGCGTTGGCGACGCCCTGGCCCAGCGGGCCGGTCGTGGTCTCGACACCGGTGGTGTGGCCGTACTCCGGGTGGCCGGGGGTC
>NZ_WWIA01000196.1 GCF_009870065.1 Streptomyces sp. SID5785
GAGGGCGTCATCTTCGTCACCGAGGACGGACTCCTCCTCACCTACCCGCACCCGGCGCCCGGCGTTCCGACCCTGCCCACGCATGGCCCTCAGCGCTGGCCGCTGGACCGCGTCGACGGGGGCTACACGGTCGCCGATCCGCACACGGGCCGCACCTGGCACTTCGCCGACCGGACGCCCGATCTGGCCGTCCTGGAACAGATCGACGACCGCAACGGCAACTGGATCACCTTCGAGAACGACGCCGAAGGCACCCCGCTCGCGGTCACTTCGTCCGGCGGCTACCGCCTCACCCTCACCGTGGAGGACGAGCGGGTCACGGCTCTGTCCCTGGCCGGCGCGGATCCTGACGGCACGGACCAGCTGATCAAGCGGTACGCCTACTCCGAGACCGGTGACCTGACCCAGGTCCTCGACTCCGCCGACCGGCCGCTCACCTTCACCTACGACGAGCGCGGCCGCGTCACGTCCTGGACCGACAGCAACGACCGCTCGTACACCTACGAGTACGACGACCAGGACCGCTGCATCGCCGAGGGCGGCGAGGCCGGGCACATGGCGCTGCGTCTGTCGTACGACGAGGTGGACCCGGCGACGGGCCACCGCGTCACGACGGCCACCACCGGCGAGGGCCACACCCGCCGCTATCTGATCGACGCCGCGGACCAGGTCGTCGCGGAGACCGACCCGCTCGGGCATGTCACCCGATTCACGCGGGACCGGTTCGGGCGGGTCCTGACGCGGACAGATCCGCTGGGACGCACGACGTCGTGCTCGTACGACGAGACGGGCAACATGGTCTCGGTGGCCCGCGCCGACGGCCGCGCGGTGACGGCCGAGTACGGCGACTTCAACCGCCTCACCCGCATCCGCGGCACGGACGGGAACACCACCCGCCACACCTACGACGCCCGCGGCAACCGCCTCACCAGCACCACCCCCAGCGGCCACACGACCCGCTTCACCCACGACGAGGCGGGCCGCCTCACCTCGGTCACCGACCCGCTCGGCCACGTCACGACGGTCCGCTGCGACCGCGCCGGCCTCCCGGT
>NZ_WWIA01000197.1 GCF_009870065.1 Streptomyces sp. SID5785
GTCAGGAGCGGCGCCAGGGGAGCTCCGCGGTGACGCGGGTCGGGCCGTTCGCCGGGGAGTCGACCAGGAGGATGCCGTCCACCGACTCGATGCGGTCCTTCAGCCCCGCGAGCCCGCTCCCGCCGGAGGCCCCCGCCCCGCCGATCCCGTTGTCGTGCACCTGGAGCATCAGCCGGCCGCCGGCGCGCCACACGTCGACCGTCGCCCGCGTCGCCCGGCTGTGCTTGCTGATGTTCTGGAGGAGTTCGGAGACGGTGAAGTAGGCGATGCCCTCGATCGCC
>NZ_WWIA01000198.1 GCF_009870065.1 Streptomyces sp. SID5785
GAGTACGGCTTCGACGGCGTCGACATCGACCTCGAGAACGGCCTCAACTCGACGTACATGACCAAGGCGCTGCGTCAGCTCGCCGCGAAGGCCGGACAGAAGTTCGTGCTCACCATGGCACCGCAGACGATCGACATGCAGTCCACGGCCGGCGAGTACTTCAAGACCGCGCTCAACGTGAAGGACGTCCTCACGGTCGTCAACATGCAGTACTACAACAGCGGTTCGATGCTCGGCTGCGACGGCAAGGTCTACAGCCAGGGCTCGGTCGACTTCCTGACCGCGCTCGCCTGCATCCAGCTGGAGGGCGGCCTCGACCCGTCCCAGGTCGGCATCGGC
>NZ_WWIA01000199.1 GCF_009870065.1 Streptomyces sp. SID5785
CAGAACCCGGCCCGGATCGCATACCGATCGTGCTCGTCGATCTGATCGTCCTTGTGCGCGAGCAGCCCGAACCGCGCGGCGTACCGCAGCAGTTCCCCGTCGATGCGGTGAGGCACCCGCGGGTACATGGTCGACAGTTTCTGGAGCAGCGCGTGGTCGGCGAGCCGCCCCATCCAGCGCCGCGCGAAGACCTGCCCGACCTCGTAGGGGTCGCCCCCCACCGTGGTGATGTCCTCCTCACGGTCGGCCCACCGCTGCTCGGCGGTGGTGAGCTGGGCCAGCGTCGGCAGGGACGCGGCCTCGGCGGGCTCCCCGCCGCCGGGCGGCCGCTCGACCCAGCCCTTGTCGGACGACCAGCGCAGCGTCGCGTTGGCCGGGTGCGGAGCGGGGTGGCTGCCTGGCCCGCGCAGCGCGGCGAGGTCCTTCGGCGTGGGCACGCCCTTGCCCGTGGCGGAACGGTCCTCCACGTCGGGCTCGGCCTGCGCGG
>NZ_WWIA01000200.1 GCF_009870065.1 Streptomyces sp. SID5785
GGGGCCCGACGCCCGGGGTGGCCCAGGGGGTGGGCGGCGCCCCCGGCGGGGTCAGTGGGGGCAGTCCGGCTCGATCCCGCCGGGCAGACCCCCGCCCCCGAACACCGCACAGGTCGCCTCGTCCCCCCCGAGCGCCGCGACAGCGAGCAGTACGGACCCGGCGGTCCATGTCGTGAGCTCCTCGGGCCACACGGCCCGGTCCTCGAAGACGTAGCCGGTCCAGTAGAGCCCCGTCGCGGGGTCCCGCAGCCGCTGGATGTCCTGGAGGATCGTCAGGGCGCGGTCGGACTGACCGACGGCCCAGAGGGCGAGGGCGAGTTCGGCGCTCTCGCCGCCGGTGACCCAGGGGTTGGGGTCGACGCACCGCACCCCGAGCCCGGGCACGACGAACGTGTCCCAGTGCGCCGCGATCCGCTCCGTCGCCTCGTCCCCGCGCAGGACGCCGCCCAGCACCGGGTAGTACCAGTCCATCGAGTAGCGGCTCTTGTCGAGGAAGCGCTCGGGGTGCCGCCGGACGGCGTGCCGCAGCGCGCCGACCGCCAGTTCCCAGTCGGGTTGCGGCTCCTCGCGCTGCTCGGCGATGGCGAGCGCGCACCGCAGTGCGTGGTGGACGGACGAACTGCCGGTCAGCAGCGCGTCGTCGACGGGCGTGCCGTCGTCCTCGCGCTTCCAGCCGATCTGGCCGCCGGGCTGCTGGAGCCGCAGCACCCAGGCGACGGCCGCGCACACGACGGGCCACATGCGGTCGAGGAACGTGTCGTCGCCGGTGGACAGGTAGTGGTGCCAGACGCCGACGGCGATGTAGGCGACGAAGTTGGACTCGCGCCCGCGGTCGGTGACGTCGTCGGCGTCGCCGTCGTGGTAGGCGGCGTACCAGGACCCGTCGGCGTTCTGGTGGCGGGCCAGCCACGCGTAGGCCCGGTCGGCGGCCTCGTGTTCGCCGGCCACGTCGAGCGCCATGGCGGCCTCGGTGTGGTCCCACGGGTCGAGGTGGTGTCCGCGGAACCAGGGTATGGCTCCGTCGGCCCGCTGCACGTCGAGCAGCCCGCGGACGGTCCGCCGCGCCTGATCGGCCGTCAGGACGCCGTCGAGGACGAGGAGTTCGGTCCGCTCGGGGCTGCTCACGCAGTGGCCTCGGCGTCGGCGGCGGGCAGGTGCGGCTTGGTGGCGTAGGCGACGAAGCTCTTGCCGACGACGGGGTTCAGGAGCTGCTCGGCGACCCGGGTCAGGGCGGGCTTCTTCATGATGTCCCAGACGAGGAGCTTGTGGTACGCCTTCACCGGCAGCGCCTTGTCGTTGTCCACGCCGAAGGCGCACTTGAGCCACCAGTACGGCGAGTGCAGGGCGTGCGCGTGGTGCGTCCCGTACGGCTTGAGGCCGGCCTCGCGCATCCTGCCGAGGAGTTCGTCGGCCTTGTAGATGCGGATGTGGCCGCCCTCGACCTCGTGGTACTCGTCCGACAGCGCCCAGCAGACCTTCTCGGGCCCGTAGCGCGGCACGGTGACGGCGATGCGGCCGCCCGGCTTGAGGACGCGCACCATCTCGGCGAGCACGCCCTTGTCGTCGGGGATGTGCTCCATGACCTCGCTGATGATGACGACGTCGAAGGACGCGTCGGGGAAGGGCAGGGCGAGCGCGTCGCCCTCCATCGCGGTGGCGGTGGCGCCGGCCGGGGCCTCGCCGGCCTCCTTCATGGCGGCGAACCACTTGGCGACCTCGGCGATCTCCTCCGCGTTCTGGTCCAGGGCGACGACCTGGGCCCCGCGCCGGTAGCACTCGAAGGCGTGCCGTCCGGCCCCGCACCCGAGGTCGAGGACGCGGTCCCCCGCGGCGAGCGGGAAACGGGTGAAGTCGACGGTCAGCACGTGGCCCTGCTTTCCTGGGGGGTTTCCTGTTGCGGTCGCGATCGCGGTGGTGCGGAGCCGGTGGCGCGGGGGCCGCGGGGTGCCGCGTCCATCGCCTCCCGGTAGAGCTCGGCGGTGCCCTGTGCGGCGCGCGCCCACGTGAACCGGTCGAGGACGCGGGTGCGGCCCGCGGCGCCGAGCCGGGTGCGCAGCGCGGGGTCCTCGAGCAGCCGGGTCAGGGCGGCGGCGAGCGCGCCCGCGTCCCCGGTGGGCACGGACAGGCAGGTCTCGCCGTCGGGGCCGGCGACCTCGGGGATCGCGCCGCCGGTGGTGGCGACGAGCGGGGTGCCGGTGGCCATGGCCTCGGCGGCGGGCAGCGAGAAGCCCTCGTAGAGGGAGGGCACGCACGCGACATGGGCGGAGCGCACGAGGTCGACGAGCTCCTGGTCGCTGATGCCCTTGACGAACTCGACGGCGTCCGCGAGCCCGTACCGCTCGATGGCCTGGGCGACGGGGCCGTCCTCGGCGCGCTTGCCGACGACGACGAGGTGCGCGCCGGGCTGCTCGGCGCGGACCTTGGCGAGGGCCTCGACGAGGTGGACGAGGCCTTTGAGCGGGACGTCGGCGCTGGAGGTGGTGACGATGCGGCCGGGCACCTCGGCGATCGCGGGATCCGGCGAGAAGAGGTCGGTGTCGGCGCCGATGTGGACGACGCGGATGCGCCCGGGGCGGACCCCGAGGTGCTCGACGATCTCGTCGCGCGAGGTGCCGGAGACGGTGAGCACGGAGGGCAGCTTGCGGGCGACGCGCTTCTGCATGCGTGTGAACGCGTACCAGCGGCGCACCGACATGCGGCGCCTCCAGTCGGCGGCGGCGTCGAGTTCGAGCTGCCGGTCGACGGTGATGGGGTGGTGGATGGTGCTGACGAGCGGGGCGCCGAGGTCGCCGAGCAGGCCGTAGCCGAGGGTCTGGTTGTCGTGGACGACGTCGAAGTCGCCGCGGCGGGCGCGCAGATGGCGGCGGGCGCGCAGCGAGAAGGTGAGCGGCTCGGGGAAGCCGCCGGTCCACATGGTGCCGACCTCGAGGGCGTCCACCCAGTCGCGGTACTCGTCGCGCTTCGGTGTGCGGAAGGGGTCGGGGCTGCGGTACAGGTCGAGGCTCGGCAGCTCGGTGAGGCTGAGTCCGTCGAGCTCCTCGCCCTCGTCGAGCACGGGGTAGGGCTGGGCGCCGATGACCTCGACGCGGTGCCCGAGCCGGGCCAGCTCGCGGGAGAGGTGGCGTACGTACACGCCCTGGCCACCGCAGAACGGGTTGCCCTTGTACGTGAGGAGAGCGATGCGCAACGACTCCGCGGTCACTCCAGGCCACCCTTCTCTCCTGCTTGCCCGTGGACATCCCGGCCCGCCCCTGGGGACCGCCGACACTACGTGGGGACGCTAATCTAGAACAAGTTTCAGAATTGATCGTTCAAGGACCACCGAATCTACCGGCAGGTAGCCACGCTGTGACCGGTGGAGCAGGTGATTCACGCCACGGCGGAAGCGGACACGGAAGCGGAAGCGGACAGATGACAGCTCCGGACGCGAGAAGCAGCACACAGGGCGCTCCCGCGCTCACCGAGCGCCAGGAGGCCAGGCGGCGCCGGATCCTGCACGCGAGCGCCCAGCTGGCGGCCCGTGGCGGGTTCGACGCGGTGCAGATGCGCGAGGTCGCCGAGTCCTCGCAGGTGGCCCTCGGCACGCTGTACCGGTACTTCCCGAGCAAGGTCCATCTGCTCGTCGCCACCATGCAGGACCAGCTCCAGCACATGCACACGACGGTCCGCAAGCGCCCGCCGTCCTCCGACTCCCGCTCCGAGCGTGTCGCGGAGACCCTGATGCGGGCGTTCCGCGCGTTGCAGCGGGAGCCGCATCTGGCCGACGCCATGGTCCGCGCGCTGACCTTCGCGGACCGCAGCGTCAGCCCGGAGGTCGACCAGGTCTCCCGGCAGACCACGGCGATCATCCTGGACGCGATGGAGCTGGACGTGCCGACGCCCGAGCAGCTGTCCGCGGTCCGGGTCATCGAGCACACCTGGCACTCGGCGCTGATCACCTGGCTCTCCGGGCGGGCCTCGATCGCGCAGGTGAAGATCGACATCGAGACGGTCTGCAGGCTGATCGACCTCGTCGACCCGGACCGGGACACGCCCTGACGTCTCCGGCCGACATCCCCGGCCGACATCCCCGGCCGGCGTCTGCGACCGGCGCTCACTCCTCCGGCGGGAACACGACCTCCCCCGAGTCGGCCAGCGCGAGCGTGATCGCCTCCACGGGGCAGCCCTCGGCCGCCGCGAGGACGGCCTCCCCCGCGTCGACGTCGGCCTCGACGGGCCGGGACTGCCGGGCGGTGTCGAGGCGGAACGCCCCGGGCGCGTGGTTCACGCACATCCCCGACCCGATGCAGACCCCGCGGTCGACCTCCACGTGCCAGCGGTCACCCACGGCTCAGCCCTCCCAGCCGGCCGGCAGGTGGATCATCTTGTGCTCGAGGTACGAGCCGTAGCCCTCGGGGCCGAACTCCCGCCCCAGGCCGCTGTTCTTGTAGCCGCCGAACGGGCCGAGCATGTCGAGGCTGAAGGTGTTCACGTTGTACGTGCCGGTGCGCACCTGCCGCGCGATCTCGATGCCGTGGGCGACGTCGTCGGTCCAGACGCTGCCGCTGAGCCCGTAGTCGGAGTCGTTCGCGATCTTCACGGCCTCGGTCTCGTCCCCGTACGGGAGCAGGCAGATGACCGGGCCGAAGATCTCCTCGCGGGCGATGCGCATGCCGTTGTGGACGTCGCCGAAGAGCGTCGGCTCGACGTACCAGCCGCGCTCGAGGCCGGGCGCGCTGGGGGCACCGCCGCCGGTGAGGATCTTCGCGCCCTCCTCCTGGCCGATGCGGATGTAGTCGAGGTTGCGCTGCTGCTGGCGGCGGGCGACGAGCGGGCCGACCTGGGTGGCCGGGTCGAGCGGGTCGCCGACGACGAGCGCGGAGGCGGCGGCGGTGAGGGCCTCGGCGAACTCGTCGTAGCGGCTGCGCGGCAGCAGGATGCGGGTCTGGGCGACGCAGGCCTGTCCGTTGTTCATCCAGGCGGCCGGCACGATCCCGGCGACCGTGGACTCCAGGTCGGCGTCGGGCAGCACCACGGCCGCGGACTTGCCGCCGAGTTCGAGGGTGACCCGGGTGAGGTTGCGGGAGGCGACCTCCATGACGCGCTTGCCGGCCGGGACGGACCCGGTGAAGGAGACCTTGTCGATGCCGGGGTGGCCGACGAGGTACTTGCTGACCTCGCGGTCGGCGGGCAGGATCGAGAGGACGCCCTCGGGCAGTCCGGCCTCGCGGGCGATCTCGCCGAGCACGTACA
>NZ_WWIA01000201.1 GCF_009870065.1 Streptomyces sp. SID5785
GCGACGCGCTGCTGCTGGCCGCCGGACAGCTGCCGGGGGTAGGCGTCCGCCTTGTCGCCGAGCCCGACCCGGTCGAGGAGGCGGCGGGCGCTCTCGACGGCCTGGGCGCGCGGCCGCTTCAGAGCGGAGACGGGCGCCTCGACGACGTTGTCCAGGACCGTGAGGTGCGGGAACAGGTTGAAGTTCTGGAACACGAAGCCGATGTGGGTGCGCTGGCGCAGGACCTCGCGCTCGCGCAGTTCGTACAGCTTGTCGCCGGAGCGGCGGTAGCCGACGAGGGAGCCGTCGACGCTGATCCAGCCGCTGTCGACCTTCTCCAGGTGGTTGATGGTGCGCAGCAGGGTCGACTTGCCCGACCCGGACGGGCCGAGGACGACGGTGACCTCGCCGGTGCGCACCTGGAGGTCGATGCCGCGCAGCACCTCCAGTGAGCCGAAGCTCTTGTGGACGGACTTGATGTCCACCATGGGGACGGCGTCGGGGCGGGAGGTCTCGGCGGTGCCAGAGGTGTCGGAGGCGGACGCAGAGGCGGATGCGGGGACGGGAGCAGGGGCGGGGGCGCTCATCGGGTCGTGCCTTTCGCGTAGTGGCGTTCCACGTAGTGCTGGAGTACGGAGAGCGCGCTGGTCAGGAGGATGTACCAGGCGGTGGCGACCATCAGGAGGGGCACCACGCGGCCGTTGCGGCCGTAGATGACCTGCACCTGGTAGAAGAGTTCGCCGATCGCCATGACGGAGACGATCGAGGTGCCCTTGAAGAGGGAGATGACCTCGTTGGCGGCGTTGGGCAGGATCGAGCGCATCGCCTGCGGCAGGACGATCCGGCGGATCTGCCGCAGCCGCGGGATGCCGAGCGCGGCCGCGGCCTCCAGCTGGCCGCCGTCGACGGCCAGGACACCGCCGCGCACGATCTCGGCGGCGTACGCGGCCTGGTGCAGGGCGAGACCGAGGACGGCGGCGCTCATCGCGCCGACGAGCCCCATCGTGTCGAAGGAGAGGAAGCCGGGCCCGAAGGGGATGCCGAACTGCACCTCCTTGTAGAGGTAGGCCAGGTTGAACCAGAAGAGCAGTTGCACGATGAGCGGGATCGAGCGGAACGCCCAGATGTAGCCGAAGGCCACCGTGCGCAGGAACCGGCTCCGCGACAGGCGCATGAAGGCGAGCACGATGCCGAGCGCGAAGCCGAGGACGGTCCCGTAGAGGGTGAGCTGGAGGGTCGTCCAGACGGCCTTGAGGATGACGTCGGCGGTGAAGAACTCGCCGAACACCTCCCATTCCCAGCCGGGGTTGGTGACGAGCCCGTGCGCGAACTGGGCGAGCAGTACGGCGGTGACGGCGATGGCGACCCAGCGCCAGGGGTGGCGCACGGGCACGACCTTCAGCCCGCTGGGGTCGTCGTCGGCCCGCACCGGCGCGGCGCCCGGTTCCTTGTCGACGGGTGGCGTGAGCGGGGGATCGCCGGTCAAAGACATGAAGGTCCTCACGGGGACGGGGCTGCGGAGCAGGGGCGTACGGGGATCAGGCCGCGGCCGGGGACGGGTCCAGTGCGCGCAGGAGGTCGAGCACGGCGCGCGCCGTGGCGTCGTTCTGCCGGAACGTCGGGCTGTTGGTGCGCGGCCGGGTGAAGGCGCCGGCGCCCCGGGCGTTCGTGTGCGGGCCGAGGGCGAAGCGGCGCGGATGGGCGCTGCCGTCGCGGTGCAGGATCCGGCCGTCGGCGGGGTCGACGGCCAGCAGCCCGGTGGGGGTCGCGGCCGCGCCCTCGGCGTGCAGGGCGCGCAGCAGCCGGTCGCGGGTGCGGGCCAGCGTCGGCTGCGGGAGCCGGGCCTCGACCAGGGCGCGGGCCTCCAGGACGGCCCCGGGCACGGTGTCACCGGTCGCCCGGAAGACGCCGTCCTCGGCGCTCACCCGCAGCCCCGCCCCGAGGAAGCGGACGACTCCGGCGCGGGACAGGGCGAGCAGACGGCGCAGCCTCGGCCCGGGCGGCCCGGACGCGAGGTAGCTGAAGAAGCCGTGCCACCAGGGGCCGAGGTCGCCGAGCCGGACGAGCTGCCCGTACACGGAGAGCAGCCCGAGGAACACGGCGAGGTCGGGGTCGTGCGCGGGGTCGTGGCGGCGGTCCAGATCGGCGCCGATGTAGTCGCGCAGCGCGTCCTGGAGCGCCTCGGGCGAGGAGTGCCGGACGCCGTCGAGGGGGTGGTCGAGGCCGGTGAGGTCGAGCCGGTCGGCGGGGTCGGGGACGGAGGCGGCGACCAGGGCCCGGAGTTCGGCGCTGAGCGGTTCGGCCGCGGCGTACTTCTCCTCGAAGTCGGTCCAGGCGACGGCGGTGCGCTCGGGGTGGGCGGTGAACAGGCGGTGGTAGTGGGCGTAGCCGAGTTCCTTGTCGACGAGCGGCCACACGTCGCGCCGGAAGTCGTACCCGGACGCGCGCGCGAGGAGTCCGTCGATCTGGGCGGGGCCGAGGAAGCGCGGCAGCGGCGGCCGGTCGCCGCTGCCCGCGTCCCAGTCGTAGCCGATCTTCGCGTGGTACGGCACCCCGCGCCGCGAGCCGACGTGCAGCACGGGCTCGCGCCCGGAGGGCACGTACCGGTCGCCCTCGAAGCGGCCCCCGCGGCCCTCCGTGAGCAGCACCATCAGGTCGACGAAGGCGAGCCCGAAGCCGCGCACGATGACGTCCTGGCCGGGTGCGAGCCGGCTGAGGTCGGAGTCCGCGGTGAAGTCCGGCGGCAGGTGGACGAGCCCGTGCCGGTCGGCGTACGCGCTCAACTCGCGCTGCTCGTCGTCCGGTTCGGCGTCGAGGTGGCCCTGTGTGAGGACGACCGCGTCGGCCGTGAGCGGGCGTGGGCGGCCTTCGAGCCACACCTGCTGGCGGCCGCGCCGCGTCCCGGACAGCCGCAGGGCGCGCCGCGCGTGGTGGTGGACGACGACACCGGCGGGCAGGTCGGCGACCGCCTTCTCGTACACCCAGCGCAGATAGCCGCCCTGGCGGCGCCGGTCGGGGAAGACGCGCCCGTCGAGGCCGGCCCACTCGTGCAGCGCGGGCCCGGGCAGCACGGGACCCTCGAGGTCCACCGTGTCGTCGGTGAACATCGTGACGTCCTGCGCCTGCGAGTTCATCCAGAGCAGCGGGGACTGGTCCTCGCGCCAGATGCGGCCGCCGCCCGGCGGGAACGGGTCGACGAGGTGGATGTCGAGGTCCAGGGAACCCGAACCGCCGTCCAGCCCGCGCGCGTTGGCGGCGATCCGCTCGAGGACGCCGGTCCCGCGCGGCCCGGCCCCGACGACGACGAGCGAGCGGCGCACCGGGCGTACGGCGCTCATCGCCCGGTCCCGCGCGCGTAGTGCCGCTCGACGTAGTGCTGGCCGACGCTGAGCAGGGAGGTGACGACGACGTACCAGAGGGTGGCGACCAGGAGCAGCGGGATGACCTGGTAGGTGCGGTGGTAGACGAGCTGCACCGAGTAGAGCAGGTCCTGCACGGCGATGACGCTGACGATGGAGGTGCCCTTGAGGGTGCCGATCAGCATGTTGCCGGCGGGCGGCACGATGGAGCGCATCGCCTGCGGCAGCACGATGCGGCGCCAGCGGCGGACACGGCCGAGACCGAGCGCCTGCGCGGCCTCGATCTGCCCCCGGTCGACCGAGAGGATGCCGCCGCGCACCACTTCGGCGGCGTACGCGGCCTCGTGCAGGGTCAGCCCGACCACGGCGACGGTGACCGGGCCGAACAGGTCGACCGTTCTGATGCCGAGGATGTGCGGGTACAGGGCGCCGATGTTGAACCAGAACAGCAGCTGGACCAGGATCGGCATGGACCGGAACAGCCACACGTAGCCCCAACTGACCGCGCGCAGCACAGGGTTGGCGGACAGCCGCATGACGGCGAGCAGGGTGCCGAGGGCGAAGCCCAGGACCATCACGAGCGCGGTCAGCCACAGGGTGAGGCCGAGGCCCCGCAGGACGGCCGTGGTGGTGAAGTAGTCGGCGACGACGTCCCACTGGAAGGCCTCGTTGCGCAGCACCGAGTTCACGGCGAGGCCGAGCAATGCGAGGACGAGCGCGGCGGCGATCCACTGGCCGGTGCGGCGCTGCGGGACGATGCGCGGCAGGCCGGCGTCGGCGGGCGCCGCGCGGGGCGGGGTCTTCGGGATCTTGATGAGGGTCTGTGAGGACATGGCAGGCTCCGGATGCCGGAAGTCCGGCACGGTCTTGCCTTCACGTCTGCGGTACGTCCGGCACCGAGCCCCTCAGCAGCGGTACCGCACCGAGAGTAAGGGGCTGTTCACGTCATCTGTCAAGGGTGTCCAGACTGTGAGCCGTACGTCTCAAGTGAGTTGACGGGAAAACGGATGCCTGTTCCACTTGGCCCATGCATCCGCAGCAGTGGCTGGTCACGCGCTCCCACATCGACTTCGGTCGAGTGTGGTCCGCGTCTTGTTGATGCCCTTCCGGCGTCCCTTCCGCGACGCCGTCTGACGCCCGCCCGCTTCCACCGCGCGCCCGCGTCCTTCTCTTTCGACCGGACCCGTCCGGGTCCGTCGCGCTTTCCGCGTCCTGTGTGCGCCGCGCGGCCGCCGTGCCGTGCGCGCCTCCTTCGCGCCTTCACCCTGCTGCGCCCTCCCCTCCCCTCGCTCCACCGCGCTCCACCTGGTTCCACAGCGCCTCGCCTCACCTCGCTTCCCGCCGTCCGTGCCGCCTTCGAAGGGCAGTCCATCCGTCATGCGCTCCTCCACCCTGACCTCCGCCTTCGCGCTGATCACCGTCGCGACACTGGGACTGACCGCGTGCGGCTCCGGCGACGCCGACGACGCGGCCCCCGCAGGCGCCGCGCAGAACGACAGCATCCCGACCCGCGACGTGGTCTCCGCCCTGCACAAGGATCCCGCCGCCGCGAAACTGCTCCCCGCGGACGTCCGCAGGAGCGGCCGGCTCAGAATCGCGGTGACCGTGGGCGGCACCCCTCCGGGCTCGGCCTATCTGCCGGACGGCAAGACCATCGCCGGCCAGGACGTCGACTTCGCGCAGGCCGTCGCCAAGGTGCTCGGCCTCCGGCTCGACCAGGAGGTGGCGAGCTTCGAGGCGATCCTGCCCGCCCTCGACAGCGGCAAGTACGACCTGGGCACGGGCAACTTCGGCGTCACCGACGAACGCCGGAAGACCATCGACTTCGTCACGTACATCAACGACGGCCAGGGCTTCGCCGTGCGCAAGGACAGCGACCTGAAGAAGATCACCGCTCTCACTCAGCTGTGCGGCCTGAACGTGGCCACGGGCGCGGGCACGACCTTCGAGGCGACCCTCGAACAGCACAGGAACGACTGCGCAAGCGTGGGCAAGAAGGCCTACAGCGTGAAGACGTACGCGGAGTCGAGCGCGGTGTGGTCCTCACTCCAGCAGGGCCGCTCGGACGTGGTGATGAGCACGATCAACGGGCTGCGCTACGCGGTGCGGCACCAGGAGGGACTGCGCTTCCTCAACGAGTTCCACCGCCTGGACGTCGGCTTCGCCTTCAAGAAGGGCACCCCGCTGGCGCCCGCCTTCCGGGCGGCGGTGAACAAGCTGATCGAGGACGGCACCTACCGGAAGATCCTCGACAAGTGGGGCACCGGCCCGTCCGCGATCAAGACGTCACAGATCTCCCCGCCCGAGATCAAGGACTGAGCGCCTCGGGGCGGGGACCTGCGGAGCCCCATCGGGGCGGGCCGGACGGCGGGGTCAGCAGTCGCAGCAGGAGCAGCACTCGCAGACCTCGCAGCACGAACACGCCTCGCAGCACGAGCAGTCGCAGTCGCACGCGTTGCAGCAGCCCTCCCGTTTCTTGCGGGACCAGGGGCCCTCGAACTCGTCGGCGCAGCAGACCTTGCAGGTGCAGCACAGGCCGACCGCCGCGAAGCACCCGGCGAAGAAGCCGCGCTTGCCGGGCCGCTGCGGCTGCGAGGGACCGCCGCCGAAGCCGTCACCGCCGCCTCCGCCCCAGCCGCCGGGGCCACCGGGGCCCTGCGGTCCGCCGCCGTAGGGGTTGTTGGAGGCGTACGCGCCCGACCCGTCCGGCTCGTACGGGCTGCCCGGGGCGCCGGTCGGGGCCCAGCCCTGCGGGCCCTGGCCGTGCTGGGGCGTGGAGGCGGTGGCGGCGTGCGGGCCGTGCCCGGCCGCGCAGCCGCCGGTGCCGAAGGCGCGGTCGACGGACCGGCCGAGCTCGTGCGCGAGCAGCAGGTGCGCGAGCCGCCCGTCGGCGAAGTCGACCTCCCGCAGGGCGAGCCGGATCCCGTGCACGGCGTCGTCGGCGAGCCGGCGGGCCTCGGGCAGCGGGGTGCCGGTGGCGGTGAGCGGGTTCCAGGCGCCGGCCGCGGCGTCGGCGTCCCGGTCCTCGACGGCGTCGAGGAGGTGGGCGAGGCGGCCGAAGAGGCGGCCCGCCTCGGCGAGCGGCTCCGCGTTGTGCGGGCGGCCGGCGAGCACGGCGGTGTGGGCGAAGGCGGCGGCGGTCGCGGTCTCGGTCGGCTCGGTCACGGTGAGCACGGAGCTGCCGGGCCCGGCGAGCGACTCGAGGCCGGCCTGCCGCTCCACGGCGTCGACGAGCACCGCCGTGTCGAACCCGATGTCAGATCCCGTGCGGGCCCCGGCCCTTCCCCAGCTCGCGGCGACCTTGCGCGCGGCGGCGGCGACGGGCCTGCGGGCGAAGACGCCGTCGCGGTCGTCGACGTGGTCGCGGACCTTCGCCGAGGCGAGGACGAGCGAGACGGCGGCGGCGAGCCGGGCACCCTCGCCCTGGGCGACGGAGGCGGTGCGCATGCCGCGCAGCGGGCAGGGGCCGGCCTGGCGGCGCCCGCCACCGGTCGCGGCCGACTCGGTCTGAGCCTCCGTCAGGACCGAGACGAGCAGCCCGTCGTAGTTGGTGACGACCCGGGCGAACTGCCCGTGATCACCGCGCAGCGCCAGACAGAGCCCGCACAGATGGGCCATCCACTGCGTCTTGAGCCCCTCGCCGAGCCGGTGGCTGCAGGGCCTGACTATTCCGAACAAGGTGACTCCCCCGTGCACCGGATGACGGTGCGTCAACTGGACCGACACGCACCGTCAACACGTGATGGACCGCGAACGACGGCATCGTACCGAGCCGTCCCGCTCGCCGTTCGTTCACCCGTACGCCCCGCAACTAACCCAAACGCCGTGAAGAATCATATTTCACTCACTGTCAGCAGCCGTACCCCACGCACCCCTTGGGAATGCCGGGGTCACGCCGTGTTGACTGTGCACCAGTACCGTCACGAAAACCCCGCGCGGCGACTATCCCCTTGGCGCGGGATCTGCATCATGGACGAACATTGGGGATGCACGACATGCGGAACACAGAGGGACCGCTGTGAGAGGAGGCGTCCATGGGATCGGTGCGCAAGGCGAGTGCCTGGCTTGGCCTCGTCGACGACAACGATGACGAGCGTTACTACGACGACGACTACGCCGAGGGGACCGAGTCCAGGGACGACTCCTGGGTGACGGACCCGCGGGTGAAGGTGGCGACCGAGGAGGCCGAGGAGAAGGGGCGCCGCATCGGCACCGTGACTCCGGACAGCTTCCGGGACGCGCGCCGGATCGGCGAGATGTTCCGGGACGGCGTCCCGGTGATCATGAACCTCACGTCGATGGATCCGAACGACGCCAAGCGGGTCGTGGACTTCGCGGCGGGCCTCATCTTCGGTCTGCGCGGTTCGATCGACCGGGTCGCGACCCGGGTGTTCCTGCTGACCCCGGCGGACACCCAGATCGTGTCCGGGCGCGAGGCCACCCCGCAGCCCGACGGATTCTTCAACCAGAGCTGACCGGCTCCGCCGGAACCGACGGGAAGGGGCACCGCCCGGCCGCACGGCCGGGCGCCCGACCTGTCCGGCGGGTCTCGCCCGCCGCCCTGGCAGCACCGGTTTCCTGCCTGCCGTCCGGCCGGTCGTGCCCGCGCACGTGAGCCGCGTCAGACAGCGGTCGGCTCAGACAGCGGTCGACTGGGTCCGCGGCTCGGTCCGGGACTCGGTGCGCGACGACGGGCGCCGCGGCGCGCCGACCTCAGCGGTCCCGGCGCGCTCCGTACCCGCGCTCCCGGCCTTCTCCGGGGACGGGGCGGGCGCGGACTCCTCGCACTCCATCCGGCGCGGCAGCTTCAGCGCGGCCAGCGCGCCCGCGAGCAGCAGGACCGCGCTGACGACCAGCGTCACGTGCAGCCCGTGCACGAAC
>NZ_WWIA01000202.1 GCF_009870065.1 Streptomyces sp. SID5785
TGCCGTCCGCGATCAACCGCCCCTCGGCGACCGCGGACCAGGCGGGCAGGGCCACGACCCAGTCGTGGCTCTCGGTCAGGTAGATCCGGGTGTCGGGGACCGGGCAGGGCACGGCGACGACCTGGCGGCTGTAGCCCAGGCTCAGGTAGCCGCGGGTCTCCGCGGGGAGGTCGACGACCGTCCCGCCCGTGGCGGCGATGCTCTCCGCCACCTTGCGCCGGCTGCGGGCCTCCTCGTCCTTGTGGTGCCACAGGAGCAGCCCGACCACCCCGGCCACCAGCAGCACCGGCACGGCGACGAAGACGACCAACGGCCCCCAGTGCCCGAAGACCTTCAGCGCGACCGCGCAGAGCACCAGGAGCCCCACGAACATCAGGCGTGCCTTGGCCATCCCGGAATCCCCCTCGTCCGCACCGGTGCGTGCCCACGGGGCCGGCCTGCGGGCGCGGTGGTCGTGCGGCGGCAGAACCGGGCGGCGCCGCGTCGGCGCCCACGTGGAACCGGCACGGTGGCATCAAGGACCGGCGTGCGTAAACCCTTTCGGGCAGCGCCGAAGGGCCCTGAGGGCTGCGCGCCACCCCCCGGTGCGGGCCGGGACCGGGCGCCGGACACCGGTCGTCCCGCCCGGATCCCGCATGTACGCGCCGAACCGGGGCACAAGCAGGGAGTACCGAACGACTCCGTAGGCGCGAGGGTGGCTGCCCGAACGGGGAGGCGCCGAGTCGCGCCCGGAGGCGGAGAGAAGGGAACGCTGCGGACCCGCACACAGAGGTCCGCGCGGACCGATCCGAGCCTGAAGAACGGAATCGTGATGATTGTTCTCGGACTGATCCTGCTGGTCATAGGCCTGTTGGTCGGGCTGTCCCTGCTGACGACCGTCGGCGGGGTGCTCATCGTCGTCGGAGCGATCCTGTGGATCCTCGGGTCGACGGGACGTTCCGTCGGCGGACGGCGGCACTACTTCTAGTTCTGGCTCCGGCGGACCGCACGCCTCCCGTGACGGTCGCCTGCCAGGGCCCCGGAACAGGGTGCCGCTCGATGGGAAAGCGCCCTGGGGGCGGACGCGTCGACGTCCGCCCCCAGGGCCGCGGGAGGAGGATCAGGCGACCGGCGCGGCAGAGCCGTCGACGGTGCCTTCCGCCTCTTCCGCCTCTTCCGCCTCTTCCGCCTCTTCCGCGAGGCGCTCCATGCCGCTCGTGTCCTTCAGCGGCTTCTCCTTGACGAACACCACCGCGACCAGCGCCAGCAGCGCGAACGGCGTGGCCACGAGGAACAGGTCTCCGGTGGCGACCCCGTAGGCGTGTTCCACGATCTCGCGCATCGGGGCCGGCAGTCGGGTCATGTCGGGGACGCTGTGGCCACCGCCCTGCGCGGCACCGGCGGGGACACCGGCGTCGGCCAGCCCCTTGGTCATCTCGGTGGCGACCCGGTTGGCGAGGATCGCGCCGAGGACGCTGGTGCCGATCGTGCCGCCCATGCTGCGGAAGAACGACAGCACGGAGGTGGCGGCGCCGAGTTCGGACGCGGGGACGTCGTTCTGCGCGGCCAGGACGAGGTTCTGCATCAGCATGCCGACACCGATGCCGAGAACGGCCATGTAGGCGCTGAGCAGGCCGAAGTGGGTGTCGGCGTCGATCGTGGAGAGCAGGGCGAGGCCCACCGCCATGGCGACGGCACCGGCGATGAGGTAGATCTTCCAGCGACCCGTCGCGCTGATGATCTGCCCGGCGACCGTGGAGGACACCAGCAGGCCGAGGATCATCGGCAGGCTCATCAGGCCGGCGATCGTCGGCGACTTGCCGAGGGCAACCTGGAAGTACTGCGACAGGAACACGGTGCCGCCGAACATGGCCACGCCGACCAGCAGGCTGGCCACGGTGGTGAGCGAGACCGTGCGGTTGCGGAAGATGCCGAGCGGGATGATCGGCTCGGGCACGCGCGACTCGACGAAGAACGCGACGACCAGCAGGGCGAGTCCGCCGCCGGTGAGCGCGGCCGTCTGCCACGACGCCCAGTCGAACTGATTGCCGGCCAGGGACACCCAGATGAGCAGCGCGCACACGCCGGCGACGATCAGGAAGGCGCCGAGGAAGTCGATCTTCGCCTCGCGCCGCACCGTGGGCAGCTTCAGGGTGAGTTGCAGGAGCACGATGGCCAGCAGCGCGAACGGCACGCCGATGAAGAAGCACCAGCGCCAGCCGAGCCACGACGTGTCGACGAGGACGCCGCCGATGAGCGGTCCCGCGACGGTGCCGACGGCGAACACGGCGCCGAAGATGCCGGCGTACTTGCCGAGCCGCCGCGGCGGGATGATCGCGGCCATGACGACCTGGGCCAGCGCGGTCAGACCGCCCGCACCGATGCCCTGGGCGACACGGCTGAAGATGAGCAGCCCGACGTCCTGGGAGAAGCCGGCGAGCAGGGAGCCGACCACGAACATGCTGAGCGAGAGCTGCAGCAGCAGCTTCTGGTTGTACAGATCGGAGAGTTTGCCCCACAGGGGCACGGTCGCGGTCATGGCCAGGAGCTCGGCCGTCACGACCCACGTGTAGGAGGACTGGCTCGCGCCGAGGTCGGCGATGATCCGGGGGAGCGCGTTGGCGACCACGGTCCCGGCCAGGATGGCGACGAACATGCCCGCCATCAGCCCGGACATGGCCTGGAGTATCTGCCGGTTGGACATGGAGGCGGGTGGCGCCTCTTCCGGCACGGCTGTTGCAGTCACATCGTCTCTTTCGGAGTTCGACGGCGGTCGTGGGACACGTCCGCGCGTACGGGACCCGCCCGCGGCCCGTGACACGTGTGTGCCGCGGAACTGCGCGGTGCGAGTGGTTCGGTGGGTCCGGGCCGGTGGGTCCGGCCGTTGAGTCCAGCCGCTGGGTACGGTCAGGTCCGGACGGAACGGGCCGGAGGGGCGGTCCCGTCCGGAGCCTCGGGCAGGCCGGCCGCCAGATGCTCGAACACCTCGCTGAACACGTCGGCGAACGCGGTCTCGTCCTGCCGTACGCACCAGTGCTCGACGGCGACACGGCAGGCGGTGGCGCCGACGGCGGCCAGCAGGCGCGGGTACAGCCCGAGGGCGCGGCGCCGCGGCTCGTCCTCGGCCGCGGAGTGCGCCGCAGGCGGGTCCGCGAAGAGCGGTGAACCGGTGCCGATGCGCACGGCGATGGCCTCGGCCAGGCCGATCTCGTCGGCCATGTGCGCGCCGATGGTGCGCGAGAAGAGGTCGGGCGAACGGCGCAGTACGGCCGCGTGCAGCTGCCACAGCTCCTGCTGCTGTTCGATCTCGGACAGTTCCACGGCGAGGGCGTCGCGGAGTGCTTCGAGGGCCGTGCGGTCGGAGGGCGCGTCGATCACCGCGCGCCGCACCCGGGCGTTGGACTCCGCGCCGACCATGACGAACACGTCGTCACGGGACTCGAAGTAGTTGAAGAAGGTCCGTGGGGACACGCCCGCCCGCTCGCTGATCGCGTCGACGGTCACGTGCTCCACGCCGTGCTCCGCCGCGAGCCGGACCGCCGCCTCCACGAGAGCGGCGCGTGTCGCCTGCTTCTTGCGTTCCCGCCAACTGCCTTCCGGCGCACCCTTCGTCTCCACATTCTGCATAGTACGCAAAAATGCAGGATCTGCAATCACGCTCAGGAGGGAGCCTCTGTTTGTTTTATTGGAACGATCGTGCAAATAATGAGAGGGACGGAAGAAGCGGACCGACGCGAAGGCGCGGAAGAGCGAGGGAGAGTGGACCTGTGTCACGCGTGGTGGTGTTCGACGAGACCGGCGGCCCGGAGGTTCTGCGGATCGTGGACGAGCCGCCAGGCGCCCCCGGCCCCGGCGAGGTCCGCGTCAGGATCGAGGCGTTCGCCGTCAACCGGCTGGACGAGCTGACGCGTTCCGGTCGGTCCCCGGCGTCGGTCCGGCTGCCCCGCGCCCGGCTGGGCTGCGAGGGCGCGGGCACGGTCGAGGTCGTGGGGGAGGGGGTGTCGCAGTTCGAGGCCGGCGACGCGGTCATCGTGACCGCCGTCCCCGACATGACGGCCGCGGGCACCTACGCCGACCACGCGGTGTTCCCGGCGACGCGCCTCATCAGGGCGCCGGAGGCGCTGAGTCCGACCAGAGCGGCCGCGCTCTGGGTGGCCTACTCCACCGCCTACGGAGCGCTCGTCGAGAAGGCCGGGATGCAGCCAGGTGACCGCGTCCTGATCACGGCCGCGTCCGGCACGGTCGGCCTCGCGGCCCTCCAGATCGCCCGTCAGGTCGGCGCGGTCCCGATCGCGGTCACCCGTCACGAGGCGAAGAGGGACGCGCTGCTCGCCGCCGGCGCGGCCGCGGTGATCGCCACCGACACCGAGGACCTCGTCGAGGCGGCACGGAGGCACACCGGCGGCGCGGGCGCCGACATCGTCATCGACTCCGTGATGGGCCCCGGCCTCGCTCAACTCGCGCAGGCGGCCAAGCGGTTCACCGGAACCCTGGTCACCGTGGGATGGCTCGACCCGCGCCCGGCGCCGTATCCCTCCGCGCCCGTCACCACGCACCGCTACATGAGCTTCGAACACACGCTGAACCCCGAAGCCGTACGGCGTATCGCGGCCTTCCTGTACGCCGGACTGCGGACCGGCGCGCTCAGCCCCGCCGTCGACCGCGTCTTCCCCCTCGACGCCGTCGCCGACGCGCATCGCTACCTCGCGGCAGGCCAGGAGTCCCCGGGCAAGATCGTCGTCAGCACGCAGGCCGGCGCCTGATCCGGTGCCACGCGAGGACGAGCGATGTACACACAGAAGGGGAAACGCATGGCCGGAAGGCCCGTGAACCACGAACGGCGCGCCGAACTGCTCGACGCGGTCGTCGACTACACCGTCGAGCACGGCTTCGACGGCCTCACCTGGCGGCCCATCGCCGCGGCTCTCGGTGAGTCCCCCACGACACTGGTCCACCGCTTCGGCTCCAAGGACCAGATGCTGCAGGAGGTTCTGGGCCGACTGCGCGAGCGCATCCTCACCGCCACGGCGCACACCACGAGCGAAGAGGGCGCGGACCTCCGTGTCCATGCCCGAGCGGTCTGGGAGCGCACCTCCGACCCCGCACGGGGCGGGGAGTTCCGGCTGTTCTTCGCCGTGTACGGGCGCGCTCTGCAGGCACCCGGGCCGTTCGCCGACTTCCTGGGCCATGTGGTCGCCGACTGGATGACCGCGCTGCGCCGCGTCCAGGGGCCGGACGTCGAGCCGGCAGCGGCCACCCGCACCGCGACTCTCGTCATCGCCACCCTGCGCGGCCTGCTGCTCGACCTGCTCGCCACCGGGGACCGCGACAGGGTCCAGGACGCCGCCGAGGGCTTTTTGTCCTCCCTGTGACAGCGACCGGGACCGGGACCGGGACCGTGGCCTGAACGGCGACCTGAACGGCGACCTGGGCGGCGACCCGGACAGTGACACGGGCACCGACGGCCGTGCGCGGCGACGCCGGACGTCGGCCGTGGCCCGCGCGGACCGCCGCCCCGCAACCGAACCCTGGTGCCGCCTCCCCACGAGGCGGCACCAGGGTTCGCCGCTGTTACTTGGACGCACTCCAGGCGCCCGCGTGGCCGTGGTGGCCCCAGTGGCCGGAGCCGTTGACGCAGGTGTTGCCGAACGCAGGGTTGAGCAGGCCGATGACACTGACGGTGTTGCCGCACGCGTTGACCGGGACGTGCACCGGCACCTGTACGACGTTGCCCGACAGCACGCCGGGCGACCCCACGGCCGCGCCCTGCGCCCCGCTGTCGGCGGACGCGGCGCCCGCGCCGGCGAGGACCGCACCGCCCACGGCCACCAGAACCGCCGCGCTCTTCAGTACACGAGACATCAGACATTCCTTTGCTGCTCGAACGGCACCGCCGTCGGCGGTGCGGGGAGCGAGATGCTCCTTCACGAGCCATTCGAGGCGTCCGGGAGCGCGGATTGGCCGCTTCGTCCCGGTTCACCCGTCCGGTGCTCAGGCGCCTCGCGTGTTGACGGCCGCCGGGCGCGAGCGGCGCACCACGGTGCCGTGCCCGCGGCGGATCACGTCGCCCGCCCGCCGGGTGTGACGCCAAAGTGGGGACACGGAAGAGCCCGACGGCCTGCCGTCACCGCCGGCACGGCCCGCGCGGGTCATGCTGGCGCGCGGCACGTGTCCTCCTCCGATGGGGTGACAGACCAATCCGAGCGCGGTGCGAGGACGGATTCCCGGCATGAACGACGACGCTTCCCCCCGACCGCTCCGCGGTGTCAGGCGCCTGGCCCTGGGCGCGCTGAGCGGCCTGCTCGCCGGATACGCGGCCATCGCCCTCGCGGAGCTGGTGTCCGCGGCCGTCCGCCCGGAGTCCGGGCCCGTCATCGCGGTCGGCGGGGCGGCGATCGACCGTACCCCCGCCCCCGTGAAGGACTGGGCCATCCGGCAGTTCGGCACGAACGACAAGCTCGTGCTGCAGCTCGGCATCCTCGCCGTGCTGACCGTCCTGGCCCTCGGCCTCGGGATGCTGGCCACCCGCCTGCGGCTCATCGGATCGCTGGGTGTGGTCGCCTTCGGCGTGGTCGGAGCGCTGGCCGCGACCTCCCGGCCCGACTCGACCAGCGTCACCGACGCGCTGCCCTCGGTCGTGGGGGCGCTTGCGGGCGCAGGTCTCCTGTACTGGCTGAGCGGGCGGCTGGGGCGCTCCCGCCGGGCGGAGGACGCGGCTCCCGACGCCGTCGGGGAGGCCGAGGGGTGGGACCGGCGCGGCTTCATCATCGCGGCCACCGCGGCGGCCGCCGCCTCTACCGGAGCAGGCATCGCCGGGCGTGCGCTCAACAACTCCCAGGGGCAGGGCGCGGTCGCCTCCCGCAAGGGCGTCGTGCTGCCCGCCCCGTCGTCGCCGGCGGCCCCCGTTCCCAAGGGCGCCGCGCTGCGGATCAAGGACATCAGCCCGTTCATGACGCCCAACGGCGACTTCTACCGCGTCGACACCGCCCTGGTGGTGCCCAAGGTCGACGCCACGTCCTGGAAGCTGCGGATCCACGGAAAGGGCGTCACGCGCGAGCGCACCCTGACCTTCGACGATCTCCTCAAGATGCCGCTGATCGAGCGGAACATCACGCTGACCTGTGTCTCCAACGAGGTCGGCGGCCCGTACGTGGGCAACGCCCGCTGGATCGGCGTCCGCCTGGCCGACCTGCTCGAACAGTGCGGCGTGCGGCCCCCGTCGAAGGGCGGCCCCGCGGACCAGCTCGTGGCACGCTCGGTGGACGGCATGACCATCGGCAGCCCGGTCGAGGACGTGATGGACGGCCGGGACGCCCTGCTCGCCGTGGGGATGAACGGGCAGCCGCTGCCGTTCGTGCACGGGTTCCCGGTCCGCATGGTCGTCCCCGGCCTCTACGGGTACGTGTCGGCCTGCAAGTGGATCCGGGACATCGAGCTGACCACGTTCGACGCGTACGACTCCTACTGGGTCGAGCGGGACTGGGCCAGGAAGGCCCCGATCAAGACGGAGTCGCGGATCGACACCCCCAAGCCGTTCGGGCGGCCGAAGGCCGGCACCGTGATGGTGGGCGGAGTCGCCTGGGCGCAGCACCGCGGGATCGACAAGGTCGAGGTGCGGGTGGACGACGGTCCGTGGGAGGAGGCGCGGCTCGCGGCCGAGGACACGCGGGACACCTGGCGGCAGTGGTCCTACCCGTGGAAGGCCACCAAGGGTGGTCACACCCTGACCGTGCGTGCCACCGACCGCACCGGCGAGACCCAGACGCAGAAGCGCACCCCCACCATCCCGGACGGTGCGTCCGGCTGGCACTCCGTCGTCGTCACCGTCGACTGAGCGCACACGTGCCCGCGGGGTGTGCCGTGTGAGCGGCACACCCCGCGGGGGTGCTTCGGGTGACGCCGATGCCGGTCAGCTCTTGGGCGGCATCAGGACGGTGTCGATGATGTGGACGGTGGCGTTGGAGGTCGGCACGTCGCCGCACACGATCTTCGCGCTGTCGTTCACCTTGAACGCCTCGCCCGAGCCGGACGTGGTCAGCTTGCTGCCCTCCAGGGTCTTGAAGCTGCCGTCGGCCAGCTTGTCCTTCATGACCTTCTCGCCCACGACGTGGTACGTGAGGATCTTGGTGAGCTGGGCCTTGTCGTTCAGGACCTTGTCGAGGTCGGCCTTCGGGATCTTCTTGAAGGCGTCGTTGGTCGGCGCGAACACGGTGACGTTCTTCGCGTTGTTCAGGGTGTCCACCAGGCCGGCCTTCTTCACCGCGGTGACCAGGGTGGACAGGTCGGGGTTGTGCGACGCGGCCGTGGCGACCGGGTCCTTGGCCATGCCGTCGAAGGAACCGGCTCCCTCCTTCGGCACCGACGCACACGCCGGACCGAACGGTTTGCCCATGTCGTCGGCGGACGCGGCCGGGGCCAGCGTCGCCATCGAGAGCGGCAGGGCGAGTGCGGCCGATCCGACCAGAATGCGGACGCCTGTGCGATGAGCGTTCATGATCAACCCTCCTGTGCGGCGGGCGAGCGGGCCCGCCGGGCCCCCGAGCGGCCCAGGGCCGGTGAGGGCGCGGGCTACCGGGGGTCGGCGCGTCGTTCGCGCCCTCACACCAGGAATTCGTCGCCACCGGGTGGCCGGATTGCCCGGATATGAGAATTTCTGAGCCCAATGGCGAACGGAGCGCTCAATGCGCGGCGGCACCGAACTCGGCGTGCCGTGCCCTCGCCTCGTACAGATCCCGTCCCTGCACCTGCGGGCGCACCGGCAGGGCCCGTCGTGCCTCGGCCCGCGCCTGTTCCCTCAGGCGTCGGAACTCCTCGTCGGTCATGGCTCTCACCTCCCGGTCCACCGAGGTCCGTCGCCTGTGATCCGAGGCTGCGCGGAGAGCGGACTGGTGTCCTGCGAAGGGGCCGGACCGGCCGGACCCGCGCGGTCCGGTGAGCCGGGACCAATCCGGGGCGGGGGAGGTCTCCGGAATAGGTGATGTCAGGGGAACGCGACTTCCGCACAGCGCCGGTTGCCCACGCAACTGGCCTACAAGGAAAGAGGCTTGTCATGTCAGCCCGTCACATCGCACGACTGACCGCTCTGGCAGCTGTTCCGGCCGCACTGGCCCTCTCCGCGGTGCCCGCCGCGGCGCACGACGGGCACGACGGCTCGACAGCCGGACACACCTACCAGGTGGATCTGGACCAGCTCAACGACTCCGGAGCCACCGGAACGGCCATGCTCACCGTCGAGGGCACCCGGCTGACGGTGAAGATCCAGGCCTCGGGGCTGGTCCCCGGGCAGCCCCACGCACAGCACATCCACGGGTCCACCGAGGGCCACGACTTCCACTGCCCGGACCCGAGCGCGGACAAGAACAAGGACGGCATCATCACCACGGCGGAGGGCCTGCCGTCCTACGGTGACATCAACATCTCCCTCACCACCAAGGGAGACACGTCCAAGAACAGCGGACTCGCCGTCGACCGGATGCCGGTCGCGGACAGCAACGGGAAGCTCTCCTACGAGCGGACGATCACCGTCTCGCAGGCGGTGGCGGACCACATCAAGGACCTGCACGTCGTCCAGCACGGCATCGACCCGAACGGCAACGGGAAGTACGACTTCGGCAAGGGCAAGAGCGAGCTCGACCCGAAGCTGCCGCAGGAGGCCACCGCCCCGACGGACTGCGGCATGGTCAAGGGCGCCGCGGTCGGCTCCATGCCGTCGGGCGGGGTCGAGACCGGCCGGGGGAGCACGCAGGGTGTCGAGGCGCCCGGACTGATCGCCGGTGGTGGAGCGGCCCTCACGGCAGGTGCTGCCGTCCTGGCCGTGAGCATGCGCCGCAGCCGGCGCCCCGCGGCGAACCGCCGCTGACGGGGACGCCATGACTGCCCGCGACCGACCGGGCAGGGTGCTCGGCGGCCGGCACCGCATCGTGCCGGCCGCCGTGGCCGTCCTGCTGCTCGTCCTCGGAGCCTGCACGCTGGCCGTGGGCCTGTCCCGACAGGAACCCGCCCCACCGGCCGCGGCACGGCCCGCGCCCACCTCGACCGCGACCACGGCTCCCGTCACATCGTCCCCGGCATCGCCCCCGGCGGAAGGCGACACGGCTCCCACGCTGCCCCGGTCGGCGCCGACCCGCCTCTCCGTCCCCGCGATCGGTGTGAACACCTCACTGGAGCGCCTGGGACTGGACCGGCATCGGGCCCTGGAGACACCCAAGGACCCGGCGAAGGCCGGATGGTTCACCTCCGGGCCGACGCCGGGCGAGCAGGGCCCGGCCGTCATCGCCGGACACGTCACCTGGAACGGGGCCAGGTCCGTCTTCTTCCGACTGGGCAGCCTGCGCCCCGGCGACCGCCTCTCCGTCCGGCGCGAGGACGGCTCCACGGCACGCTTCTCGGTCACGCGGACCGAGCAGTACCCCAAGGACCGCTTCCCGTCGGTCGAGGTCTACCGCAACCTCGACCACGCCGGACTCCGCCTCATCACCTGCGCCGGCACCTACCGGGACCACCGCTACAGCGACAACATCGTCGTCTACGCCCGGCTCGACCAGCCGGGCCGGTCGTGAACGCCGGCCGGGCGCGACGTCCGCCGTTCACGGGTCGGACCGGACGATCGCGCCCAGGACGTCGTTGAAGGCCTCGGTCGAACTGGGATGGGTGTAGACGGTGGTGCGCAGCTCGGTCGCCGTGATGCCATGGCGCATCGCGAGCGCCACGGTGTTGATGAGTTCCTGGCTGTCCGTGCTCAGCAGCGCGGCGCCCAGAATCTCGTCGGTCTCCGCGTCGAGGACGAACTTCATCATGCCGCGCGTCTCCTCCACGACGTAGGCACGGGGCATGGCGATGATCTCGGCGACAGGCTGACTGGCGATCTTCACGCGGAGTCCTGCGGCGCGCGCCTCGCGCTCCGTCATCCCGACGGTCGCCAACGGCGGTGTGATGAACAGGGTATGGGGCACGGCCGCCCGGTCGTCCGTGCTGCGCCCGCCCTCTCCGGTCAGCTGGTCGAGGACGATGCGGCTGTCGTCGAGGGAGATGTAGGTGAACTGGGGCCCGCCGTTGACATCGCCGAGGGCGAAGATGTGCGGCCGGCTCGTGCGCAGATACGTGTCGACCTTCACCGCCCCGCGTTCGGTCACGGCGACTCCGGCCGCCTCGAGGTTCAGTTCGGAGGTCGCGGGGCGGCGCCCGGCGGCGGCGAGGATCGCGTCCACCTCGACGGTCTGCTTGGTCCCGTTCTGCTCGTAGACCAGGCTCGCCCGGTCCGGGCCGTCGGTGACCTCCAGTACGCGCACGCCTGTCGCGAGGGTGACGCCCTCGTCGAGGAGGATCGTGCGCACGGCTGTCGCGACGTCCTCGTCCTCGTGCCGCAGGATGTCCGGGGCGGTCTCGAGGACGGTCACCTCGGAGCCGAACCGGCGGTAGACGGCGGCGAGCTCCAGTCCCAGATAGCCGCCTCCGATGACGGCCAGGCGCGGCGGAAGCGTGGTCGTCTCGATCAGGTCGGTGCTCGTCAGGAGATACCTGCTGCCCGCCAGGCCCGGCACGTCCGGCACGACGGGCACCGATCCGGTGTTGATGAGAATCGTGTCGCCGCGCACCGTCAGACGCTCGGCACCGGCACCGACGGACACGGTGTGAGGGTCCTCGAAGCGGGCGCGCCCGGTGAGGACCGTGACCGTCTCCATGCCGTTCAGCCCGTCGAAGTTGCCGGCACGGAACAGCGAGGTGAGGGCCTGCACCTCGCCGACGGAGCGTGCGTACCAGTCCTGCGGCGAGTCCTGCGGCCTGCGCTGATTGGCGTGGTGCACCAGCGCCTTGGTCGGCACACAACCGACGTTGGGGCAGGTCCCGCCGTACATACGGGCCGACTGCTCGACGAGGACGACCGACTTGCCTCGCTGCCCCATGGCGGCCGCGACGGCTTTCCCTCCCTTCCCGAAGCCGATGACCAGCACATCCGCGTGAAGTTCGGTGTTCTCGGTGTAGTGGGAGTTCTCGGTGTTCATTGATTCCGTCCAGAGGTGAGAGCGGGCGTCGGCCCGCGGTCCTACAGGTCGAGGACGAGGTCGGTCTCGGCGCGGGTGCAGCAGAGAAGCGTCTGTCCGGCGCCGGGCGGTTCGAGCGGGGGTGACAGGTAGGAGACCTCCCCGGA
>NZ_WWIA01000022.1 GCF_009870065.1 Streptomyces sp. SID5785
TGTCGGGCACAACCGAATCACCCAGGCATTCCGAATAATCAAGACAATCCGGATATACCCGAACTTTGCCGGATGCTATCGCGCCGTCAGCCCTCGCGCACCGCTTCTTCGGCTCCGGACGCCCCTCCGGCCCCGGATGCCGCACCAGCCACACCGGCACCCTCCCCGGCCACCGCCGCCACCGCCGGCACGTCCTGGTCGAGCCACTCCACCGACCACGTCTCCTCCGGCGTCAGCCAGCGCAGCGCGTCGTGGTCCTCCAGCGGCGCCGGCTCACCGGAGAGCAGCCGCGTACGCCAGACGCGCAACACGTACCCCGGCTTCAGCGGCCATTCACCGGGCACCCGGTCCACCGGCTCGGCCTCGACGCCGAGCTCCTCGCGCAGCTCACGGGCGAGCGCGTGCTCCGGGCGCTCCCCCGGCTCGACCTTGCCCCCGGGAAGCTCCCAGCGGCCGGCCAGCTCGGGGGGCGCACTCCGTCGCGCGGCGAGCAGCCGGCCCCGGTCGTCGTACAGTGCGGCGGCGACCACCACCACCACGGGAATGTCCTTCATGGGGCGGAGCTTACGGCCGCCTCAGTTCGCGGTCCCGTGCTGGCCCGAGCCCTGGCCGAGGCGCTCCACCCAGTACAGCTGCTTGTGTCCGCGGCCGTCGAGGCTGTCCGCGATGCTCTCGGCCTCCGCCCTGGTCGCGTACCGGCCGACGCGATAGCGGTTCCCGTTGTCGTCCTGACGGATGACAAGCCACGGCAGTGTGGCCGTGCCGTCACTCATCGCGTCCCTCCACTCCCCGACTCCGGCCCGCATGGCGCCCCGCCCCCTAAGCATCCCGAGGAAACCGCACTCCGCATATGCCGGAGCGTACGCCTGACCTTCACGGAGCGGATACGGAATGGCACAAAGAGATACGCAACAAGCCAACGACCGGCCAGAACGCGGATGCGGCGGGGCACGCCAGGGGGCGCATCCGTCCGAATGCGCCCCCTGTTCCCCAGCCGTACCGGATCAGTCCCCGCGCACCTGCGGCACCGGCAGCAGGACCGGCTCACCCGTCGGCGCCTTCGTGCACACGTCCCCGCACTCCGCGTCGAGCGAGCAGCACAACGAGCAGATCGGACCGCCCTGCACGGGGCAGTCCGCGATGTCCGGCAGCTCGTAGGCCGTCTCGCACACCCCGCACGTGTGCGTCGCCGTCACGTCCGCGACGGCCACGCCCGGACCGTTCACCGGATTCGGCCGCGCCAGGTAGTACCGGCCCTTCGTCGCCCACGCGATCAGCGGGCACAGCGTCAGCGCGAGCCCCGCCGCGATGAACGTCGAGAACGCCTCCGCGTACGCCCCGAACAGCCCGAAGAACGCCAGGATCGACACCGTCGACGCGATCACCATCGACCCGAACCCCGCCGGGTTCACCGCGTACAGATAGGCCCGCTTGAACTCGATGTACTTCGGGCTCCAGCCCACCCGCTTGTTGATGACGAGGTCCGCCGCCACCGCCGCGATCCACGCGATGCCCACGTTCGAGTAGAAGCCGAGCAGCTTGTTCAGCGCGGCGAACATGTTCATCTCCATCAGCGTCAGCGCGATGGCGAGATTCAGGAAGATGTACCAGACCCGGCCCGGATGCCGGTGCGTCACCCGCGAGAAGAAGTTCGACCACGACAGCGAACCGCTGTACGCGTTCGTCACGTTGATCTTGACCTGCGACACCACGACGAACACCGCCGCCACCGGCAGCGCCACCGACCCCAGCCACGGCCGCAACGCCTCCACCTGCGGCGCGATCGGCTCCAGCGCGTGCGTCCTGCCGACCGCCTCCAGCGCCACGAACGCGAGCAGCGCTCCCCCGATCTGCTTCGCCGCGCCGATCACCACCCAGCCCGGGCCCGCCGCCAGAACGGCCAGATTCCATCGCCGCCTGGTGGCCTCCGTCCTCGCCGGCATGAACCGCAGGTAGTCCGCCTGCTCCCCGATCTGCGCGATCAGCGACAGCGCCACCCCCGTCCCCAAGCCGAAGCCCAGCCAGTCGAAGCCGCTGCCCGCACCCTCGGTCCCGCCGAAGTGCGTGAACTGCGCGAACGACCCCGGCGACTCGAAGGCCAGCACCACGAACGGCAGCACGAGCCCCACCAGCCACACCGGCTGGGTCCACGCCTGCACCTTCGCCAGCGCCCCCATCCCGCGGAACACGATCGGGATGACGATCAGCGTCGTCAGCAAGTACCCCACCGGCAGCGGGAGTCCGGTCACCTCGTGCATCGCCTGCGCCATGATCGAGCCCTCGAGCGCGAAGAAGATGAACGTGAACGAGGCGTAGATCAGCGAGGTCAGCGTCGACCCGAAGTATCCGAACCCGGCACCGCGCGTGATCAGATCCATGTCCAGGCCGCACGTCGCACACGCCCGCGCGATCGGTATACCGGTCAGGAAGATGATCGTCGCCGCACACAGGATCGACGCCATGCCGCTCGTGAACCCGTACGTGAACACGATCGAGGCGCCGATCGCGAAGTCCGCGAGGTAGGCGATGCCGCCCAGCGCCGTCGAGGCCACCGTCGTCGACGACCAGCGCCGGTACGCGTGCGGCGCATAGCGCAACGAGAAGTCCTCGCGGGACTCGTCGGCCGCCAGTCTGGCGTAGCTGCGCTTCGGGGGGCGGGTGCGGTCGGGTGTCTCCGGATCTGCGCTGGGCAGAGCTGTCTCGGTCATCGGCGGCTTCCCGTTCGTCAGTCGGCGGTATACCGGTGGGCCGGTACGCAGACGGACGGTAGGAGCCGCGCATGACAGCTCGGCGTCGCACGGTATTGCCCGGCGGTTACGGGCGCCGGGGCCCGGTTAACTCGCGGTCACACCTTGCGGAACGGGTGTCCGGCTATCGGGCGCGGTCGCCTCGCTCACTTCACCGGCAGGTGGTACGCGATCCGGTACCGGTCCGCCGGGACGACCACGTCCGCCGTCTCCACCGGTCTGCCCGACGCGTAGAACGTCCGGCTGATCACCAGGACCACGTGGCCCGGCACGCCGCCGAGCGCGCTCAACTCCTCGGCCAGGCCGGGGCGGGCGGCGACCTCCTCCGTCACGTTGTCCACGACCACGTCGATCGCCGCCATCCTGTCCACCACGCCGCAGCCGCCGAGCGGGCCCTCCTCCGGGAGCATCACCGGGGTGCGGCCCGTGACGGTCAGCGGCTCCCACGACGTCGACAGCATCATCGTCTCGCCCGCGTCCCGGTACACGTACTTGGTGCACATCACCCGGTCCCCCGGGCGGATGTCCAGCCGCTCCGCGACCTCGACGTCCGCCTCGGCCTGCTCGCTGCGGGACTCCCAGGTGCCCCGCGCGGAAGGCTCCGCCTGCTCCTGCCGGAACGGCGTGGAGCCCGACCCCGAGCGGTACCCCGAGCGGCTCACCCTGCGCGGGACCGGGCGCTCGCGGACGTAGGTGCCCGAGCCCGAACGGCCCTCGACCAGGCCCTCCGCCATGAGGACCTTCCGCGCCTCGAGCGCGACCGTGTCCGAGACGCCGTACTCCTCGCGGATCCTCGCCTGCGACGGCAGCCGGGTGTGCGGTGGCAGCGAGCCATTGACGATCTTCTTGCGGAGATCACCCGCGACGCGCAGGTAGGCCGGCTGCTCACCGAATGTCACTGGTTGTCCCCCTCAAGTCCCCGTCTGATCCACAGACAGCGACAGCCTGACAACCGTGGGTTGAGGCGTGCAAGCAAAGGCCAAAGAATCACTCGAAGTGATGACTTCGAGGGGGCCAACCCTTCCCGCCGGGACTTTCTCCAGGTAGTGCATGTTTCACACAGCGGATCCAGGGTCGTGCGTGCGTGCGGGTTGGCCGGGGGCGCCTGAAGGGAGGGTGGCCGCCCGAGGTGCCTTCAGCGGCTTTCCGTCTCGTGCCTACAGGTGTCGGGGTGCGGCCGGGGCCGCCCGGGGCATGTGCGTGCTCGCCATCTTGCGAGCACCGCCGGCCGGGAACGGTACGGGGAGTGAAGGGCTCGGGTGCTGCGCGCGCACATACCCCGTGCGGCCCCTCCCGTCTCGTACCCGACTGACCGCCGGATCGGGTGCACACACCGAACACCGAGCCCGTTCACCTCCTCCTGCTTCTCTCCCGTGCGGGTGTGCCCCCCTCATGCCCCCGGCCTCGCCCGGTGTCGGTGGCGGTGGCGGGCGCGGGGTGGGGCTGCTGTCGGCGACTACTGTCGGCTCATGACCGCACTGCCCGATCGCTACTGTCCCGCCGACGGCACGCGCATCGCCGCCGACTCTCTCGCCTGGTGCTGTCCCGTGTGCCGAGGGCCGCTCGACCTCGACTACGCCCCCACCCCGGCCGGGCTCAAGTCCCTCGCCGGGCGGGTCGGTTCGCTGTGGCGCTACGCCGAGTGCCTGCCCCTCCCGCGGCCCGACTGCACCCTCGGCGAGGGCCGTACGCCGGTCGTGCCGCTCTCCGCGACCGTCTCGGCCAAGCTCGACTTCCTGATGCCCACCCTGTCCTTCAAGGACCGCGGGGCCGTGCTGCTCGCCGCCCTCGCGACCAGGCTCCGGCCGGACCGGGTCATCGCGGACAGCAGCGGCAACGCCGGGACCGCCCTCGCCGCCTACTGCGCCCGCGCCCGGCTGCCCTGCACCGTCTACGTCCCCGAGGGCACCTCCCCGAAGAAGCTCGAGCAGATCGGAGCGCACGGAGCGCGGCTCGAGGTGATCGCCGGTGACCGCGAGGCCGCCGCCACGGCCGCCCGCGCCGCCGCGGACGAGCCGGGCGTCTTCTACGCCAGCCATGTCTACAACCCCTACTTCCTGCACGGCACCAAGACCTACGTGCACGAGCTCTGGGAGGACCTGGGCGGACGTCTGCCCGAGGTCCTCGTGGTGCCCGTCGGCAACGGCACCCTGCTGCTCGGCGCCGCCCTCGCCGTCCGCGAACTGCACAGCGCCGGGCTGATCGACCGCCGCCCCGCCCTGCATGCGGTCCAGGCCGCCGCGGTCGCTCCCCTCGCCGAGGCCTGGCGGGCCGGTGCGGAGGACATCGGGCCCGTCCTGCCCGCCGTCCCCACCTTCGCCGAGGGCATCGCGATCCCCAACCCGCCCCGGGCCCGCCAGATCCTCCGGGCCGTACGGGAGTCGGGCGGCGCCTTCCACACCGTCACCGAGGACCAGATCCGCCACGCGCAGCTCGACCTCGCCTCCCAGGGCCTCTACGTCGAGTCCACCGGCGTCGCCTGCTGGGCCGCAGCTCGTGAACTCCCCGCGCTCCAGGGCCGTACGTCCGTCGTCCCGCTGTGCGGCGCGGGGTTGAAGACCGGACTCGCGACCCACCCCGGCTGAGCCGGGCGCCCCGGGCTTCCGCGGCACAGGCCGGTGGTCAGTCGGGTACGAGACGGGAGGGGCCGCACGGGG
>NZ_WWIA01000203.1 GCF_009870065.1 Streptomyces sp. SID5785
CCGCGGAGGGGGCGGCGGAGGCCGCCGTGGCGCCGAGGGCGGGGAGGGCGACGGCGGTCGCGGCCGCGGCTCCGAGGACCGAGCGGCGCGACGGCTGCGATGACGTGGGGCGTGGGGACACAGCGGCTCTCCTGGTTCAAGAAGTGAACGAGTGGGGGTGTGGGAGCGCTCTCTCGCGGAGGGATGCTTCAGCTTCGTGAAGGTTGCGTCAAGAGTTACGACGAGATTCCGGACTCATTTCCTGATCCGGCGTCCTTCTGACACTTCTTCATCCCACTTGTCTCAGCGCCGAGTTCAAGAACCGATCACAGCAAAGACGACCCGGGGAGCGTCGGATCCCTTGACACCCCCGCGTCACGCCCTCAACACTCCGAGCGTGGGAGAGCGCTCTCTCAGCCAATCCCCACCTCCCACAGAGGAGTTCACCCATGCCACGGAGAACGAGGATCCTCTCCGGGTCCCTGGTCGCCGGCGCACTCCTGCTGACGACCCTCGGCATCGGCGGCACCGCCCTCACGGCAGGCGCCGAGACCGCACCGGACACCGGGACGTCCCAGGTGGCGGCCGTCCATCCCGCGGGCCACCGGATGGCGCCGTCCACCCAGTCCTCGGGCGACGACCCGGACGGTGACGGCTACATCCCGGCGGACCCGCCGGTGACCGGCGTCGAACCGTCGGACAAGGAACCGCCGCACCGCTACTTCCACGAGTTCCAGGCCCACTGCTCCGTCACCCACACGAAGCCGGACGACCCGATCGTCTACCCGGGCCAGCCCGGCAAGTCGCACGACCACACGTTCATGGGCAACACGACCACGGACGCGAACAGCACCACGGCCTCCCTGGACGCCGGCTCCACCAAGTGCCTCGCGCCCGGGGACCGTTCGGGCTACTGGATGCCGACCATGCTCAAGGGCGACACCCCCGTGCTGCCGGTCGGCGACCAGACCATCTACTACAAGGCGGGCGTCACCGACTACACGAGTGTGCGTCCGTTCCCCAAGGGGCTGCGCTTCGTCGTCGGCAGCCCGATGCAGAGCGCGCAGGAGTTCCGCGACCACCCCGGGTTCGTCGAGGGCTGGGAGTGCGGGACGAGCTACTTCAACGTCGAGTTCCCGACGGACTGCCCCACCACGCAGGACACCCAGGTCAACATCCGTATGCAGGCGCCCAGTTGCTGGGACGGGAAGTACCTCGACACCCCCGACCACAAGAGCCACATGGCCTACCCGGTGGTGAAGGCCGGCACGAACAACAACGTCTGCCCGCCCGACCACCCGGTCGCGCTGCCGATGATCGAGTTCAAGATGGCCTTCCCGGTCAACGGCGACCTGTCCGACGTACGCCTCTCCAGCGGCGCGGCCCACTCGTTCCACTACGACTTCTTCAACGCGTGGGACGACAGGACGCTCGCGGCGATGGTCGACCACTGTGTCGTCGGCGCCCTCCAGTGCGACCCGCGCGGCTACGACGAGACCCACCCCGAGGCGGGCGCGGTCCTCGACGAGAACTACGAACTGCCCTGACCGGTGCGGGGACGGGCGGCTCCGGCGAGCCGCCCGCCCCCGCTCGCACCGCTCCCCTCACGCTCCCCCTCACACCCCCACCGGAGGCATCCGCATGCCCAGAACCACCGCACGGTCCCGCCGCACCCGCCGCATCGCCCCGCCCCTGACCGCGGGCGTGCTCGCGGCCGGCTTCCTCGCCCTGCCCGGCGCGACCGCCCACGCGGCGGGCGACGTGGTGAAGGTGACCGGCTCCCAGGGCGCCTGGCAGCTCGAGGTCAACGGCTCCCCCTACCAGGTCAAGGGCCTGACCTGGGGACCCTCCGTCGCCGACGCCGACCGCTATCTGCCGGACCTGCGGTCCATGGGCGTCAACACGATCCGCACCTGGGGCACCGACGCCACGAGCAAGCCCCTGTTCGACTCCGCCGCCGCGAACGGGATCAAGGTCATCGCCGGCTTCTGGCTGCAGCCCGGCGGCGGCCCGGGCAGCGGCGGCTGTGTGAACTACCTGACCGACACGGCGTACAAGAACCAGATGCTCGACGAGTTCCCCAAGTGGGTCGACACCTACAAGGACAACCCGGGCGTCCTGATGTGGAACGTGGGCAACGAGTCGGTGCTCGGGCTCCAGAACTGCTACAGCGGCGACGAGCTGGAGCGTCAGCGCGACGCGTACACGACGTTCGTCAACGACATCACCAAGAAGATCCACGCCGTCGACCCGAACCATCCGGTCACCTCCACCGACGCCTGGGTCGGCGCCTGGCCCTACTACAAGAAGAACGCGCCCGACCTCGACCTGTACGCCGTGAACGCCTACAACGCCGTGTGCGACGTCAAGTCGGCCTGGGACCAGGGCGGTTACGACAAGCCCTACATCGTCACCGAGACCGGCCCCGCGGGCGAGTGGGAGGTGCCGGACGACGCCAACGGGGTCCCCGAGGAGCCCGCCGACCGGGCGAAGGCCGAGGGCTACACGAAGGCCTGGGACTGCATCACCGGGCACCGGGGCGTCGCGCTCGGCGCCACGATGTTCCACTACGGCACCGAGAACGACTTCGGCGGCGTCTGGTTCAACCTGCTGCCCGCGGGCGAGAAGCGCCTCTCGTACTACGCGGTGAAGAAGGCCTACGGCGGCGACACCTCCGGCGACAACACCCCTCCCGTCATCACGGACATGACCGTCGAGGGCGGCGCCTCCGCGGTGCCCGCGGGCGGCGAGGTGACCGTGGCCACGCAGGCCACCGACCCCGACGGCGACGCGCTGACGTACCAGGTCCTCGGCAACAGCATGTACCTCGACCAGAACAAGGACCTGGTCCCGCTGGCGTCCACCGACGAGGGCGGCGGCCGGGTGAAGGTCACCGCACCGGACCGGCCCGGCGTGTGGAAGTTCTACGTGAAGGTCACCGACGGCAGGGGCAACGTGGGCATCGAGTCCCGCTCCGTGCGCGTCGTGCCGCCGCCCGTCGACGGCACGAACCTCGCCGCCGGCCGGCCCGCGACCGCCTCCTCCGAGCAGACCACCGAGTACGGCGGCTGCCCGTGCACCGCGGCCGCGGCGTCGACGGCAAGAACGACACGCGCTGGGCGAGCGACTGGAGCGACCCTCAGTGGCTGCGCGTCGACCTCGGCGAGAGCCGCTCCTTCCGGCACGTCCAGCTGAACTGGGAGACCTCGTACGCGAAGGCGTACACGATCCAGACCTCCGAGGACGGCGAGAACTGGACGACCGTGCGGGAGGTCACCGACGGCAACGGCGGGATCGACGACTTCGACGTCGCCGGCACCGGCCGCTACGTCCGTGTCCACGGCACCGCGCGCGGGACCGGATACGGCTACTCGCTCTACGAGTTCGGGGTCTACAACTGAGTGCGGACCCCTCGCGTCCCCCCGGTGGGAGAGCGCTCTATCTGAGCGGGGGGCCGGGCCGCTAAGGTGCCGACATGAGCAGACAGGCCCCCACGCTCGAGGACGTCGCCCGGGAGGCGGGAGTCTCCCGGGCCACCGTGTCCCGGGTGGTCAACGGCGTGCGCAACGTCGACCCGGCGATCTGCGCACTGGTGCAGGGCGCCATCGAACGCACCGGGTACGCGCCCAACCGCGCCGCCCGTTCGCTGGTGACCCGGCGCGCCGAGACCGTCGCCCTGGTGGTGTCCGGCGCGGGCGACGCCGCGGAGGAGGAGCAGCCGGGGTTCGCCGGGCGGGTGTTCGCCGACCCGTTCTTCGGCCGCGTGGTCGGCGGGGTCGTGGGGTACCTGCGGCCCCGCTCGATGCATCCGGTGCTGATGTTCGCCGAGTCGGGCCCCGCCCGCCGCGAGGTCCTGTCGTATCTGCGCCAGGGCCGGGCCGACGGCGCGCTCGTGGTGTCGACGCACGCCGACGACCCGCTGCCCGCGCTGCTCGCCGAGGCGCGGCTGCCCGCCGTGCTGTTCGCCCGGCCGGCGACACCGGTGCCGCTCAGCTACGTGGACCTCGGGCACCGGGACGGCGGCGGGCTGGCCGCCGCGCATCTCGTCGCGCGCGGACGGCTGCGGGTCGCGACCATCTCCGGGCCGCTGTCGGTGACCGCCAGCCAGGAGCGCCTCGCGGGGTTCCGGGACGCGATGGCGCGGCACGGGCGGCCGCTGGTGCCGAGCGCCGAGGGCGGCTTCACGCGGGCGAGCGGCGCGGCGGCGATGGCCCGGCTGCTCGACGGACACCCGGATCTCGACGGGGTGTTCGCGGCGAACGATCTCATGGCGCAGGGAGCCTGTCAGGTGCTGCGCGAGCGCGGGCGGCGGGTGCCGGAGGACGTCGCGGTCATCGGGTTCGACGACTCCAGCGTGGCGGTGACCTGCGATCCCACTCTCACGACGGTGCGTCAGCCGGTCGAGCGGATGGGCGCGGAGATGGCCCGGCTGCTCGACGAACAGGTGCGCGGCGAGCGGACGGAGCCGACGTCGGTCGTCTTCGATCCCGAACTGGTGGTCCGCGACTCGGCGTGAGCCGGCCCCGGCCGGCGTCTCACCGCTCCGCCGCCCGGCCGAGGTCGGCGCCCGCCTTCTGCAGGGCGTCGACGGCCGCCCGGATCGAGGGGCGCCGGTCCGCGTCCGCGCGCCAGACCACGTACACGTGGCGGCGCACCTTCTGGCGGACCGGCACCGTGACGACGCCCTCGGGCATCGGGTGCCGGCCGAGCAGCGGGGCGACGCAGACACCGAGGCCCGCGGCGACGAGGCCGAGCTGGGTGTGGGTCTCGGCGGCGCGGTGGCCGACCTGGGGCTCGACGCCGCGGGCGCGCAGGGTGAACAGCAGCCACTCGTGGCAGAACTCGCCCTCGCCCCAGGTGATCCACTCGTCGCCCGCGAAGTCCTCGAGGCCGACCTCGGCGCGGCCGGCGAGCGGGTGGTCCGCGGGCATCGCGATGTCGGCCGGGTCGTCGAGGATGCTCGCCTTGACCAGCCCGTCGGGCATCGGCATCA
>NZ_WWIA01000204.1 GCF_009870065.1 Streptomyces sp. SID5785
TGGCGATGCTGGCCGCCCAAGTGCTGCTCATGGGCTCGCAGTTCATCGCCTTCACCTATCTGGCGGCGTACTTGGAGGATGTGACCGGCATCGACGGTGCCCTGGTGAGCGTCTTCCTGATGATCTTCGGTGTGTTCAGCGCGATCGGCACGTTCGCCGGCGGGCGGTTCGCCGATGTCAACGCCTCGCGGACGCTGCTCGTGGGCAACACCGTCCTCGTCGTGGGTCTGGCGGGCCTGTATGTCTTCGGCGACAGCAAGCCGCTGGTCGGGGTCGCGCTGGCGCTGTGGGGTGTGGTCGGGTTCGGTGTCACGCCGGCGCTTCAGCTGCGCGTCATCTCCCTCGCGGGCCAGGGCGCCGATCTGGCCGCCACGCTCGGCGCCTCGGCGGCGAACGTGGGGGTGGCCTCGGGTGCCGCGATCGGCGGCTGGGCCCTGGCCTCCTTCGGGATCGAGGAGGTCCCCCTGACCGCTCTGGTCTTCGCGGTGATCGCACTGCCCGCCGTGTGGGCGACCCGGTTCCTGAAGGTCCCTTCCGCTCCTGCCCCGGTCGCCGGCCCGGTCGCACAGAGCGCTGCCGAGAGCGACAGCGCCCCGGTCGTCGCCGGAGGCTGAACCCCGTACCACCCGCTCGGTCACAGCCCGCTCCCGCGCGTTCGAGGACGCGCGAGGCAGCGGGCTGTGACGGTGTCAGACGCCGCTCACCTTCGCGACGGAGAACGGCAGGTCGAGGGTGGCGGAACCGAACTGTGAGCGCAGCACGTGCAGGGATCCGCCCAGGCGCAGCAGGGCCGTGGGGTGCTGGAGCGCTCCGTCGCTGACCTGGGCGGTGACGGTCGCGGTCGTGCGATCGGCCGAGAGGGCGACTCTGGTGACCCCGTCCGAGGCGAACTGGGCGGCCCACAGCTGGTCCTTCTCCCACAGCAGACCGTCGGCGGAGAGCAGAGCGCCGCCGCTCACGGTGATCTTGCGTATGCCCCCGGTGGCGGGCTCGAGTCTGAACAGCTCGCCGGACGTCATGTCCGCGGTGATGAGGTAGGTGCCGTCGGCGTCCGACTCGATGCCGTTGAGGGTGATGGCCCCGACCGGGTGCTCGGCGACGACGCTGTTCAGGTCGAAGCCGACGTCCAACGTGGCGGTTCCCGCGGCGGCGATGGTGTCCTCGATGGTGGCTGCGGGGAGTCGGTAGACGAGCTGGAGGAGCGAGTCGGTGACGTAGGCGGTGCCGTCCGGCGTCAGGGCGATGTCGTCGAGCAGCGAGTCGCCCGGGGTCGGGCTGACGAAGCGGGCCAGGCGTGTGCCGTCGGCCGTGTCGTACACGGTCACTCCGCTCGCGTCGTCGACCCACAGCCGGCCGTGGCGGTCCACCGTGGTGCCCATGGCCTGGGTCCGGCCGTCGGTGCCCGCGGGCAGGAAGGTCTCCGCCTCGGTCTGTCCGGCGCGGGCCCGGTAGACGGCTCCGGTGCCGAACGAGGTGATGTACAGATCGCCGGTCGCCGGGTCCGTGGCCATGCTCTCCGGGTAGGCCTGGTTGCCGGGCAGTGCGATGGCCCGGGCCACGGTGAGGGCTTCTGCGCCTGCGTGCGCGTCGGTGACCGGCGCCAGGGCGACGTCGACGAGTGCGCAGGCGAGGGCCAGAGCACAGGCGGTGATCCGGCGGCGGGCAGCGGTGAGCAGCATGGGTCCTCTTCTCCGTGAAGGTGAGCCCGCCACAGGACCGGGGCGGGCGTCGAGGACCCTAGGCCGATTCCGCCCGCACGGCGGAGACCCGATGGGCCTCGCCGCAGGGGCGGAAGAGGGAAAGCGCCAGATCAACCAGGTGTCGGCGCCGGCGACAGCGGCGCACGATCACTGGCCGAAAGAGCGCGACTTTCGAACGTGGCGCACGGCGTTCCGGATGGTACGTCGGGTTCCGTTTCGGTCGTTCCGTCAGTCGCTCGCCGCGACGGACGGCTCCTGCTCCACCGCCCGGGACAGCACAGCGGGGCGCCGGGAGGCCGTCGCGGGATAGTCCTTGCCGCGCCACGTCATGACCCGCTGCGCGACCGGTTCCGTGAAGCGGGCCGCGAGCGGGCCCAGGACGACCAGCAGCAGGACGTAGGCGGTGGCCATCGGGCCGAGCGAGGGGTCGACCGCGCCGGCCGAGACGGCCAGGCCGGCGATGACGATGGAGAACTCGCCGCGCGCGACCAGGGCGCCCCCGGCCCGCCACCTGCCGCGTTCGGCGATGCCGGAGCGTCTGGCGGCCCAGTAGCCGGTGGCGACCTTGGTCAGGAGGGTGAGCACCGCGAGCACGAAGGCGGGCAGCAGCACCGAGGGGATGGTGCTCGGGTCGGTGCTCAGGCCGAAGAACACGAAGAAGACCGCGGCGAACAGATCCCGCAGCGGCATCAGCAGATGGTGCGTGTTCTCGGCCACCTCCCCGGACAGGGCGATGCCCACGAGGAACGCGCCCACGGCCGCGGAGACCTGTAGCTGCTGTGCGACACCTGCCACGAGGAGCGTGGTGCCGAGCACGACGAGCAGGAGCTTCTCGGGATCGTCACTGGAGATGAAGCGGGAGATGACGCGCCCGTAGCGCACGGCGACGAGCAGGACGGTGCCGACCGCACCGAGCGCGATGGCGAGGGTGAGGCCGCCCGCCAGCCAGCCCGACCCGGCCAGGACCGCGGTCAGGATCGGCAGGTAGATCGCCATCGCGAGGTCCTCGAGGACGAGGATGCTCAGGATCACCGGGCTCTCCCGGTTGCCGAGCCGTCCCAGGTCGCCGAGCACCTTGGCGATGACGCCGGAGGAGGAGACCCACGTGACGCCGGCCAGGACGACGGCGGCCACCGGCCCCCAGCCCAGCAGGAGTGCCGCGGCGGCTCCGGGCAACGCGTTGAGGAGGAAGTCGACGCCGCCCGCGCGGGCGTGGGTCTTCAGGTGGCCGACGAGATCGCCGGCCGTGTACTCGAGGCCGAGCATCAGCAGCAGGAGTACGACCCCGATCTCGGCGCCGACCTCGATGAACTCCTCGCTGCCGGCCAGCGGGACGACGCCCCCCGCACCGAAGAGGAGCCCGGCCAGCAGGTAGAGCGGGATGGGCGAGAACTTGAGGCGCACGGCGAAGCGGCCGAGCAGGCCGAGGACGAGGACGACCGCTCCGAACTCGATCAGGAAGACCGCGGAGTGCATGTGATCAGCTCCGCTCCATGATCTCGTGGGCGTGGTCGACGCCTTCCCGGGTGCCGATGACGATCACGATGTCTCCGCCGTGCAGCCGGAAGTCGGGGGTCGGCGAGGGGATCGCGTGGGAGCGCCGCATGACGGCCACGATGGAGGCGCCCGTGTCGGTGCGCATGTGCGTCTCGCCCAGGGTGCGGCCGTTCCAGTACGAGGTGCCGGTGATCGTGATCTGTTCGGCGATGAGCCCGAAGTCACTGGTGTGCAGCAGGTTCGGGTTGTTGTGGCTGGGCAGCAGCGCGTCGGCCAGGGACAGGGCCTCCGCCGCGGTCAGCGCCAGCGAGAGGCCGCACGAGTCCGGGTCGTCGTCATGGTGCACGTTCAGGGTGCGGCGACGGTCGCGGTGCGCGATCACCGACAGGGTGTCGTGGCGCCGTGTGGTGAGCTCGTACTGCACACCGATTCCGGGCAGGGGGGTGGTCCTGAGGCGGGGAGCGGGCATGGTGTCTCCTTCGGGCTGCGGGGTGCGTCACTGCTTGCGGAGCCACACGCCGCCCAGCGGGGGCAACGTCACCCTCGCGCTGGCCGGCAGACCCTGGAGGGGTTGGTCGACGGCGTGGATCGGCTCGCCGTTGGTGACCCCGGAGCCTTCGTACTGCGCTGCGTCCGTGTTGAGCACTTCGGTCCAGCGGCCCGCCTCGGGCAGCGCCAGAGCGACGCCGTGCCGGGCTGTGGGCTGGAAGTTGAAGACGCACACCAGCGGCGTGCCCCGGGGGGTGTACCGCACGAAGGAGTAGACGTTGTCCTCGGCCGCGTCCGCGTCGATCCAGCGGAATCCTTCGGGCCGGGTGTCCTGGCTCCACAGGGCCGGGTCGTCGAGGTACAGGCGGTTGAGGTCGCGCACCAGGTCACGCACGGCACGGTGCGGGGCGTGGCGCAGGAGCGACCAGTCGGGGCCGCGCTCGTGGGACCACTCGGTGTCCTGGGCGAACTCCTGCCCCATGAACAGGAGTTGTTTGCCGGGAAAGGCCCACATGAAGGAGAGGAAGGCCCGCAGATTAGCCAGTTGCTGCCAGCGGTCGCCCGGCATCTTCGTCAGCAGCGAGCCCTTGCCGTGCACCACTTCGTCATGGCTGATGGGCAGGGTGTAGTTCTCCGCGTACGCGTACACCATCGGAAAGGTCATGGCGTGGTGGTGGTACTGCCGGTGGACGGGGTCCTCGGCCATGTACGACAGCGAGTCGTGCATCCAGCCCATGTTCCACTTCTGGGCGAAGCCCAGTCCGCCGTCGTCGGTGCACCGGGTCACGCCGTCCCAGGCGGTGGACTCCTCGGCGATCGTCACCGCCCCCGGGCAGCGCCGGGGCACGGTGGCGTTCATCTCCTGGAGGAACTCGACCGCTTCGAGGTTCTCGCGGCCGCCGTGCACATTGGGCAGCCAGGAGCCCTCGGGGCGCGAGTAGTCGAGGTAGAGCATGGAGGCGACGGCGTCCACGCGCAGACCGTCGATGTGGAACTCCTCGCACCAGTACACGGCGTTGGCCACGAGGAAGTTGCGCACCTCGTTGCGGCCGTAGTCGAAGACGTAGGTCCCCCAGTCGGGGTGTTCACCACGGCGCGGATCAGGGTGTTCGTACAGGGCGGTGCCGTCGAAGCGGCCCAGGGCCCAGTCGTCCTTGGGGAAGTGCGCGGGGACCCAGTCGACGATGACGCCGATGCCGGCCCGGTGCAGTGCGTCGACGAGGGCGCGGAAGTCGTCGGGGCTGCCGAGGCCGGCGGACGGGGCGTAGTAGGAGGACACCTGGTAGCCCCAGGAGCCGCCGAAGGGATGTTCGGCCACCGGCATGAACTCGACGTGCGTGAAACCCAGGGCCTTGACGTAGGCGGGCAGTTCGGTGGCGAGTTCGCGGTAGCCCAGGCCGGGCCGCCAGGAACTCAGGTGCACCTCGTAGACGCTCATGGGCGAGGACTCGGCCGTGTACTCGGCGCGCCGGGCCATCCAGGCGTCGTCGTTCCACGTGTGGCGGGAGCGGAAGACCACGGAGGCCGTGCCGGGTGCCGTCTCGGCCGATGCGGCCAGGGGGTCGGCCTTCTGGATCCAGCGGCCGTCCGGCGTGAGGATCTCGTACTTGTACCGGCAGCCCTCGCCGACGCCGGGGACGAACAGCTCCCACACTCCGCTCGCGCCCAGCGAGCGCATCGGGTGGGCCCGTGCGTCCCAGTGGTTGAAGTCGCCCGTCAGGCGCACCGCGCGGGCGTTGGGGGCCCAGACCGCGAACGCGGTCCCCGTGGAGGTGCCCCACCCGGACGGGTGCTCGGTGACGCGCGCTCCGAGCACCTGCCACAGCTGCTCGTGCCGGCCTTCGCGGATCAGGTGCAGGTCGAGTTCGCCGAGGGTGGGCAGGAATCGGTAGGGGTCGTCGTACACGTGCACCTGACGGCCGTAGTGGGCCCGCACCCGGTAGTCGGGGACCTCGGTCCGGTTCAGTACGGCGGCGAACACTCCCCCGCCCTGGTGGGCGAGTTCGGCCAGTGGCTCGCCGGACGGCGTGGTCAGCCACACCTGGTCGGCGAGCGGGCGCAGCACCCTGATCGTGACGCCCTCGGCTGTGGCGTGGGGTCCGAGCAGGGCGTGCGGATCGCTGATCTCTCCCGTGGTGAGCCGCTTGAGGTGGGTGGCGGCCAGGGCGGTGGGACGCTGTGCGGTGGTCACGACTGCGAAGTCCCGTCCGTGAGGATGTGGGCCACTCGGTGGCGGGGGTCGAGGCGTACGTAGTTGTCACGGCCCCAGTGGTAGGTCTCGCCCGACAGGGCGTCGCGCACCGTGAACGCCTCGGAGCGCTCCATGCCGAGCGCGGGCAGGTCGAGTGTCACGGTGGCCTCACGCGTCTCGTGCGGATCGAGGTTGAGCACCACGACGACCCAGTCGTCGCGCTCGCCCGCGGTGACGCGCTTGGAGAAGCAGATCACCGCGTCGTTGTCGGTGCGGTGCAGCCGCAGATTGCGCAGTTGGTGCAGGGCCGGGTGGGCGCGCCGGATGTCGTTGAGCGCCGTGATCAGAGGGGCGAGCGAATCACCCGCGGACTCGGCGCCGGCCCAGTCCCGGGGGCGGAGCTGGTACTTCTCGGAGTCCAGGTACTCCTCGCTGCCGGGCCCCATCGGCACGTTCTCGTACAGTTCGTATCCGGCGTAGATCCCCCAGGTCGGTCCTGCCGTCGCGGCGAGCACCGCGCGGGCCGCGAAGGCCGCGCGGCCGCCGTACTGCAAGTAGGCGTTGAGGATGTCGGGGGTGTTCACGAACAGGTTGGGGCGCAGGTACGCGGCGCTCTCCTCGCCGTCGAGGCCCGCCAGCTCACGCAGGTAGCTCTCCACCTCCTCCTTGGAGTTGCGCCAGGTGAAGTAGGTGTAGGACTGGTGGAAGCCGACGCGGGCCAGGGCGTGGAGCATGGCCGGGCGGGTGAATGCCTCGGCGAGGAAGAGGACGTCCGGATCGGTGGCGTGCACCGCGCTGATCAGCCGGTCCCAGAACGCGACGGGCTTGGTGTGCGGGTTGTCGACACGGAAGATGCGCACGCCGTGGTCCGTCCAGTGCCGCAGGATGCGCAGGCACTCGGTGTGCAGCCCCTCGGGGTCGGTGTCGAAGTCGAGGGGATAGATGTCCTGGTACTTCTTCGGCGGGTTCTCGGCGAAGGCGATCGAGCCGTCGGCCCGCCGGGAGAACCACTCGGGGTGCTCGGTGACCCAGGGGTGGTCCGGTGAGCACTGCAGGGCGAAGTCCAGGGCGATCTCCAGGCCCAGTTCACCGGCCCGGGCCACGAAGTGGTCGAAGTCCTCCAGGGTTCCCAGGTCGGGGTGGATCGCGTCGTGGCCGCCGTCGGGCGAGCCGATCGCCCAGGGTGATCCCGGATCGTGCGGTCCTGCTTCGAGCGTGTTGCCGGCGCCCTTGCGGTGGGTGGTGCCGATGGGATGGATCGGCGGGAGGTAGACCACGTCGAACCCCATGTCGGCCACGCCTTCCAGCCGCTTGGCGGCGGTGCGCAGGGTGCCCGGCCGCGGCGGCTGGGGCACCCCTTCGACGGGGGCCGGCACGGTGGCTCCCTCGGAGCGGGGGAAGAACTCGTACCAGGCGCCGTACAGGGCGCGGGGGCGGTCCACGCGCAGGGGGTGTTCCGCGGACCGGGTCAGCAGCCTGCGCAGGGGACGGCCGGCGATCCGGGCGGTGACGGGGGCAGCGGTGGCGGCTGCGAGGCGTTCCTCGGCGGCCAGGCGCCCGTCGCGCAGCAGTCGGGCCGTGTCCGTCAGGAGGGCCGCCTCGTCGGCCGGGTGCGTGGCGGCCAGCTCTTCGAGGAGCAGGGCGCCCTCCTGGAGGACGAGGTCGGTGTCGATTCCGTGCGGGATCTTGATCTCGGCGGTGTGCCGCCAGGTCGCCCAGGGGTCGCTCCAGGCCTCCACGCGATAGGTCCACTCGCCTTGACGTCCGGCGGTGACCCAGGCCGTGTAGCGGTCCGTGCCGGGGGCCACCAGACGCATGGGGACCCACGGCCCCGCGTGGCCGTCGGGATCGGTGAGGACGACGCCGGCGCCGACCGCGTCGTGGCCTTCTCGGAAGACGGTCGCGCTGACGGCGAACTCCTCGCCGGGCACGGCGCGGGCGGGGATGCGGCCACCGACGGCGTCGTTGATCTGTGGCGCCACGTCCACGATGGGAATGCGGCCCATACGTGCTCCGGCGGCCGAGCGCGTCGCGTCGCGCTGCATGGGCTTGCCCTTCATAGGGATCGTGCCTCCTGGGAGGTGCGGCGGTGTGGTCGGTGGCGGAGCGTGGGTCAGCGGCGGATCGCGGTCGTGCCGTTGCTGACGTCGGAGATGATGCGGCGGAATCCGGAGACCAGCGGATGGTGCGGGTAGGCCGTGGCGAAGACCCGTTCGCCGGCGATCTGCGCCATCTCGGGCGCGTAGGGCAGGACGGTGGTGATCCGGGTGCGGTAGGCGCTCTCGACCTCCCCGATCATCCGTTCGCTCACGGCGCCCTGAGGAGCCATGTTCACGGCGACGCTCAGGGCACCGAATCCGAGACGGCCGGCCAGAGCCGTGGTCTCCCGGGCACCGGCGAGGTCGAGTCGGTCGGCCCGGGTGACGACGACGAGAGCGTCGGAGCTCGCCATCGCGGTGACGGTCTCGTTGTTGAAGCCGGCGTGCGTGTCGAGCAGGAGAACGTCGAGGGCCAGTGTGTCGATGAGCCGGTCGAAGCCCTCCCGCAGCAGACCGACGTCGTAGCCGCGGCCCATGATCTCGTTGACTCCGGTGCTCTGGCTCCTGGCCGGGATCAGGAAGAGCCCTTCGTGCCCCGCGCTCTGGTCGACGGCGTAGGCGGCGTCCTCGATCTCGCAGCGGCCGATGAGGTAGTCGGTCAGTGACCGTCGTGCGGGGATCGTGATGTCGCCGAACATCACGTTCAGCGCCGGAGTCTGGATGTCGGTGTCCACCAGGGCGACGCGCAGGCCCGACGAGGCCAGCAGCAGGCCGAGGTTGGCGGCCGTGCTGGATTTGCCGGTGCCTCCTCGGTAGGAGTGCACCGTGATGATCTGCGACATGTTCTCCACCTGACGGATTGGGGGGCGACAGCGTCGGCGGTGCGTGGTCAGTCGGCCGCTGCTGTCGGTGTCTTCCAGTGCACGGCCAGCATGGTGATGTCGTCGGACTGCTCCGCCTGGCCCACGAAGTCGCTGAGCGCGCCGTCCATGTGGTCGAGGAGTTCCTCGCTGTGCAGGGTGGCTTCGGTCAGCTGCTCGACGAGGAGGTCCTCTCCGAAGAAGCTCCCGGTCTCGGAGCGGGCCTCGGTGACTCCGTCGGTGTAGATGAACAGCGTGTCCCCCGGGCTCATGTGGGCGTAGCCCAGGGAGAAGGTCACGTCGGGCATGACCCCGATGACCGGTCCCGTCGGCTGGAGCAGCTCGGGTGCGGCGCCGCTGCCGCTGATCAGGACCGGCGGGTTGTGACCGCCGTTGATGTAGACCAGGTTGCCCGTGACAGGGTCCAGGACGCCGAAGAACATGGTGGCGAAGTAGCCCTGCTTCATGTGGTTGCGTGTCAGGTAGCTGTTGGTGCCGACCACCGCGTTCAGCAGCGGGGTGGCGCCGACGACCGGGATGGCCCGGGTGTGTTCGGCACCGCCCGGGTCCTCGCCCATCAGGTCCGCCGCGATGAGGTTCTGCAGACCGCTCTGTTCCGCCGTGTGCCGCAGCAGGGAGCGGATGAGCGCCATGAACAGGGCGGCGCCGACCCCCTTGTCGCACACATCGGCCACGACGAGGGCCAGGCGGCGCCGGTTGACCAGCTCGAAGACGTCGTAGAAGTCGCCGGCCACCGTGCGCGCGGGCCGGAACCGCACGCGGATGTCCCAGTTGTCGGGGCTGGGCAGCGACTCGGGCAGGAACCCCAGCTGTATCTCCCGGCCTATCTCCAGCTCCCGCTCGTAGCTGAGCAGTTCGGCATGCGCGGCGACTTCCTCGATGTTGCGGTTGAGCTCGGCGTGCTGGTGGCAGTCGCGCAGCCGGGCCTCGACCAGGACGGGGTGGAAGGGCGGCAGCAGATAGTCGGAGCCTGCGCGCACATGGTCGTCCAGCAGGTGCAGGTCGTGTTCCGCGAAGGCCACCACGGTGGGCTGCTGCCCCTCGTCGGCCAGGCGCCGGGTCACCGATCTGACGGTGTGGGGCGACAGGGTGGCATGGGCGAGCACGGCCGTCACCTCCGGCATCCGGCCGCGCGAGGCCGCCAGGACCTCGCCCGGGGTGCGGGCATGTGTCTCGGCCCCCACCGCGTGCAGGGCCTTGGCCAGGCCGTCCGGTACGTTTCGGTGTTCATCCAGGATCAGGACGTTCGTCTGCGCCATCTCCGCCTCGTCTATTCCACTGCCGGACGGCGCATCACGAGGGTGCTCACGTTGCGCCCCGCGACGAGCTCGTACTCGAAGGTGTCCACTGCTGTGAACGCCAGGAAGACGCCCAGGCCACCGACCTCCCGTTCCGACAGGGGCACGTCGAGGGCCGGCTCGCGCATGCCCTGGCGCGGATCGAAGGCGGGGGCGTCGTCCTGGAACCTGACCCACACATCGCCCGGGTCGATGCCGCCGTCGACGGTGATCTCGCCGCTCTCGCCGCCGTATCCGTGCAGGACGATGTTGGTCGCCAGTTCGTCGGCGGCGAGACGCAGTCGGTACAGGGAACTCTCCGGAAGGCAGGCGCGCTTCCCCAGGTCCACCACGAAGTCGGACACCAGCTCCAGCGCGTCGATCACCGCGGGAAGTCGGAGCGCGTTCGCTCGGCCGCTCTGCGATGCCTGAGCGACGTCCGCTGCCTTGGCGGCCCCTGCGGCCTCGAAGTCGAACGTCATCTCGGTGCGTCCCTTCAGGCGTCCACGAGATCGATGCTGCGGTCGAATCCGGCGAGCCGGATGGTGCGGGCCACGGGGTCGGAGGCGCCCACGACGGCGACACGGACTCCTTCGCCCATCTTCTGGCGGGCGAAGACCAGGGAGCGCAGGCCCGCACTGGAGAGGTAGTCGAGCTTCTCGGCCCGGATGACCAGCTCCACGGCGCCCGCGTCGGCCGCCCTGCTGACCGTGTCGTGGAACGAGCCGGCGGTGGCCGCGTCCAGATCGCCTGTCACCTTGATGGTGGCGACGTTGTCGTTGATCCTCATCTGCACGTCGAACGTCATGGTGGTACTCCTTCGCATCAGCCGGTCGTCGGGTGGTCGGCACGTCCTACGAGGACGACCGCGGAGTGGGGGCCCAGGTGATAGCGCCCGGGGTGCTCGAGCCGGGGCTCCTCGCCCACGGCGTGGGCACGGGCGCCGGTGTCGGCGAACAGGTGCCAGCCCTGGTCGCCGGGCAGGTCGGGAAGCTCCAGGTCGTGGCCTTCCCAGTGGGCGTTCACGGCCACGTACACGTGCTCGTCCCGCACGCTGCCGCCCTTGGCGTGCCGGCCGCAGCGCAGCAGGGCCAGGACCCTGCCGTGCTCGGCCCAGTCCGGGGCCCAGGCCTGGACGCCGTGCCAGCTGACGTCGGGAAGGCCGCTGCCGACCCGGTCGGTGCCGGTGGGGTGTTCGCTCGTGCGCAGCACCGGGTGGGCGTGCCGGAACGCGATCAGTTTCCGTGTGAAGTCCAGCAGTTCGGCGTTGGTCTCCAGCAGGTCCCAGTCGAACCAGGACAGTTCGTTGTCCTGGCAGTAGGTGTTGTTGTTGCCGAGCTGGGTGCGGCCGACCTCGTCACCGGCCAGGATCATCGGGATGCCCTGGCTCATGAACAGGATGGTCAGCAGGTTCTTCATCTGCCGCATCCGCAGGTCGCGGACGTGGGCGAGGGTGCTGGGCCCCTCCTCCCCGCAGTTCCAGCTGTCGTTGTCGTTGGCTCCGTCGTTGTTGTTCTCGCCGTTGGCCTCGTTGTGCTTGTCGTTGTAGGAGACCAGGTCGAAGAGGGTGAATCCGTCGTGCGCGGTGACGAAGTTGACCGACGCGCTGGAGGTGCGGCCCTGGTAGAGGTCGGGTGAGCCCGCCATACGGGTGGCGAGCTCACCGACGAGGCCCGGCTCGCCCTTGACGAATCGCCGCACGGTGTCGCGGTACTTGCCGTTCCACTCGGACCAGCGCCCGTAGTTGGGGAAGTGGCCCACCTGGTAGAGGCCGGCCGCGTCCCAGGCCTCGGCGATCAGTTTCGTGTGCCGCAGGACCGGGTCGTGCGCGAGCTGTTCGAGCAGCGGCGGGTTGGGCAGCGGGGTTCCGTCAGGGGCCCGGTCGAGGATGGCGGCGAGGTCGAAGCGGAACCCGTCGATGTGGTACTCGGCGACCCAGTGCCGCAGGCAGGACAGGACGAAGTCCCGCACGACGGGGTGGTTGCAGTTGACGGTGTTGCCGGTGCCGCTGAAGTTGTAGTACTCGCCCTGCGGCGTGAGCATGTAGTACGTGGCGTTGTCGAGCCCGCGGAACGAGATGGTCGGGCCCTGCTCGTTGCCCTCGGCCGTGTGGTTGAAGACGACGTCGAGGACCACCTCGATGCCGGCTCGGTGCAACTCCCTGACCAGCGTCTTGAATTCGTCGGCCTGCATGCCGAAGGGGCCGGTCGCGGCGTAGCCGGCCTTGGGGGCGAAGAACGAGACCGTGTTGTAGCCCCAGTAGTTGTACAGCCGCTCGCCGGTCACCGGATCGGCGCGCGGATTGTCCAGCTCGTCGAACTCGAACACGGGGAGCAGCTCGAGGCAGTTGACACCCAGCTCCTGGAGGTACGGGATCTTCTCGCGCAGGCCGGCGTAGGTGCCCGGCGCCGACACCGCCGAGGACGGGTGCCGGGTGAAGCCGCGCACGTGTGTCTCGTAGATGACCAGGTCCTCGGCGGCGATGCCCAGGGGCCGGTCGTCGCCCCAGTCGAAGTCGTCGTCGAGGACCTGCGCGCGGTAGTGGTAGACGTTGTCCCAGTCGGGCTCCCGGCCCCACACCTCGCGCCCCGAGATCAGGCGCGCGTAGGGGTCGCTGAGGACCTTGGTGCCGTCGAAGCGGTCGCCGCGGGCGACGTCGAAGGGGCCCTGGGCCCGGAATCCGTACTCCAGGTTCTCGGTGTCGAGTCCGAAGACCGTCATCGCGTACACGCTGCCGATGCGGAACTGGGGCAGGAACTCCAGTTCGGCGCTGGGCCGGGTGGCGCCACGCTCGAAGAGCACGAGGCTCATCGAGGTGGCGCCGTCGGAGTAGACCGAGAAGTTGACCCCGCCGGCCACCGGCGTGGCGCCGTAGGGGAAGGGCCGACCGGCCCTGACCCGGTAGGGGCCGATCCGGTGCGTGGGGAAGGCGTCGACCCGCTCGCGGATGTCAGGGGTGCTCATCGGTCCGCACGCTCCAGCTCGGCGTCCAGGTCCTCGGCCACCCGGAAGAAGTCCAGGAAGCCCGTGGCGGACATGACGAAGGAGACTTCCTCGGAGAGGCCGACCAGGGTGATCCCCGCCTCCAGCTGCTGCGCGTGGCGGTGCACGATGAGCAGGGTGCGCAGCCCGGCGCTGGAGATGTAGGAGATTCCGGTGAGGTCGATCAGGACGGCCGCGCCCTGCGTGACGAGGGGCAGCAGCTGGGCCTGGAGTCCGCCGGAGGTGGTGGAGTTGATCTCGCCCTCCAGCGCGACGACCGTGCGGCCGGCGCGTTCGTGCGAGCTGACCTTGACCGTCATCCCTTCACCTCCGTGCGGGATTCGCCCTTCAGCCGGACCCGGACCTTGACACGGCCCGAGGTGTCGGGCAGCCGTACGGTCAGGGCCTGGGCGTTGAAGTCGGTGTGCTCCACGCCGTCGATCTCCACGGACGCGATGCGCACCGAGCCTGCGGGCAGCAGGTCGGGGGCGACCCGCAGGACGCGGTCGGGGATCTGCTCGGGGTCCGGCTTGAACCAGAAGTCCATGGGGCTGCCGTTCACCAGCAGGTTGTTGTACACCGCCGCCAGGTAGCACAGCTCGGCCGAGTGGTACATCGACATCGAGTGGCTGCCCTTGAGCCGCTCCACGCCCAGGAGGTAGGGCAGACCGCTGGCCAGGGTGTTGAAGTAGACGGCGCCCTCGTCGTGGTCGAGGAAGAACGCGTTGTAGAACGACTGGGCGTCGCGCGCCTCGGTACGGAAGTCCAGCCGGCCGGTGACGCCGTGCAGGATCAGATAGGCGAGGATGGCCTGTTCCTGCTGCCACCAGGCCTTGCGGTCGTGCCAGGTGAAGCGGAAGCGCTCCTCGCCGTCCACCTTGACGCGCTCGACCACGTCGTACCAGCCGCCTCGCTGGCGGTCGCTGCCGATCTCGGGCATGGACTCCCCGAGCGCCACGGCCGTGTCCAGGTAGACGTCCTTGGGGCGCAGGGAGTTCATCCGCGCCAGGTTCCAGGCGATCTTCAGGTTGTGGCCGACCACCGCCCGGTTCTGCTGCCAGCCATGCGTGGTGTCGGGCGTCCAGTCCCGGTGGAATCGTTCCTGCACGAACGGGCTGTTCTTCAGGTCGGGGAAGCGCTCGACGATCGTGTCGAAGGTGTACTCGAGCATGTCCGCATAGCGCTGCTCGCCGGTGGCGAGGTACAGGTTGATCAGGTAGGCGGGCGCGTGGTCACCCACCGAGTTCCAGTTCTTGCGCGCCTGGTTGGGGCCGAGGGAGGCGTGGTCCGGGCTGAGCAGGATCGGGTCGATGTGCGAGAAGTAGCCGCCCTGCTCGGAGTCCAGGTAGAAGCGGTCGAAGAGCCGGATGGTGGCGTCGGCGTCCGCCTTGATCCGTGGATCGCCCGTGACCCGGTAGGTCTGCACGGGCCCGGCGAGCGCGTAGATCTGCTCGTAGGCCGGCAGCGCGTCGTAGTCGTCGGAGAACTCGGAGGTGAACAGCTTGGTCTCCACGTCCCCGTCGACCTTGAGGCCGTGGTACCAGTACACGACGTTCTCGTCGGTGTA
>NZ_WWIA01000205.1 GCF_009870065.1 Streptomyces sp. SID5785
CGCGCGTCCGATCGCCTCGACCAGGGGGAGCAGCCGGTGCGGGACCCGCTCGCGCAGGGCGACCTCGGTGCGGGTGCGCACGACGCCGGGCAGCCGGTTGAGCTGCTGCACGACGTCCTCGAGATGCCCCGCGTCGCGGGCGGCGACCCGGGCGAGCAGATCGCCGCCGCCGGTGATCGAGTACGCCTCGATGATCTCGGGCACGCCGGCCAGATCGTCGCCGACGTCGGCGAGGTGACCCTGGGTGACCTCGATGTGCACGAAGGCGAGCACGGGGTGGCCGAGGGCGGCGGGGGAGAGAGTGGGGGCGGTGCCGGTGATCACGCCGTCCCGCTCCAGCCGGTCGAGGCGGGCCTGCAGCGTGCCGCGGGCCACCCCCAGGATCCGCGCGTACTCACGCACGCTGGTGCGCGGCTGGTCGAGCAGGAGCCGCAGGATACGGGTGTCGAGCTGGTCCACGGCCATCGGCGGTGTGCTCCCTCGGGCGTGGCGACGGGTGGTACAGGACGGAACGCGCCGACTGTACCAATGGCCCGGTCCCGGCCGCCCGCCGAGCCCTTCAGGCGCGAGGTGCGCTCACCCCGGGGCCGGAGGCCGTCGAGCCGCGCACCACGAGCTCCGGCATGAAGACGAACTCGGTCGGCGGGGTGGGCGTGCCACCGATCTCCTCCAGGACTGCGCGGACCGCCGCCTGCCCCATGGCCTGCACCGGCTTGCGCACCGTCGTCAGCGGCGGGTCGGTGAAGGCGATGAGCGGAGAGTCGTCGAAACCGACCACGGACACGTCGTCCGGCACCTCGAGCCCGCGTCGGCGCGCCTCGCGGATGGCCCCGAGCGCCATCATGTCGCTCGCGCACACGATCGCCGTGCAGCCGCGGTCGAGCAGGTGCGCGGCGGCGGCCTGTCCGCCCTCCAGCGTGTAGAGGGAGTGCTGCACGAGGTCACGCTCGATCTCCGCGGGGTCCAGGCCGAACCGTTCCTGCATGGCGTGCACGAAGCCCTCGATCTTGCGCTGCACCGGCACGAACCGCTTCGGGCCGAGCGCGAGCCCGATCCGGCCGTGCCCGAGGGCCGCGAGATGGGTCACGGCGAGCTGCGTCGCCGCCCGGTCGTCCGGCGAGATGAACGGCGCCCGCACCTTCGGCGAGAACCCGTCGACGAGCACGAACGGCACACCCTGCGCCCGCAGTTGCTCATAGCGCTGGGTGTCGGCGGTGGTGTCGGCGTGCAGCCCGGAGACGTAGATGATGCCGGTGACGCCGCGGTCGACCAGCATCTCGGTGAGCTCGTCCTCCGTGGAGCCGCCCGGTGTCTGGGTGGCGAGCACGGGGGTGTAGCCCTGGCGGGTCAGCGCCTGGCCGATCACCTGGGCGAGCGCGGGGAAGATCGGGTTCTCCAGCTCGGGGGTGATCAGGCCGACCAGGCCCTCGCTGCGACGGCGCAGCCGCACCGGCCGCTCGTAGCCCAGGACGTCGAGTGCGGCGAGCACGGACTGCCGGGTGGCGGAGGCGACGCCTGGCTTGCCGTTCAGCACGCGGCTGACCGTCGCCTCGCTGACACCGGCCTGGGCCGCGATGTCGGCCAGCCGGGCGGTCGCCGGCGGGGACGGCACCGGCCGGTGGGCGGCCTGTGCGGGCAGCTGCGTCATCGCTCTCCTCGTGGAACTCCGGACAAGAGCACCGATGATCCCCGTGGACGCCCCTTGTGGCAAGACCTTGCAGACCCTTTCAGCTCGGCAAACACGGGTGAACAAGGGCATAACACCCCAGCCATTGCGCGGTCTTGCAGGTCACGAACCCGTAACGTGGCGTCCGTCCTGCAAAATTTTTCTGCAAGGTCTTTCGCGGGGCTTACGGCGCTGTTACGTTCACGTCGCCCGGCGGCCGCAACGGTGCAGTCGGCAAGTCGGCCTGGGGAGCGGACGGGACCGCTCCTCGCCCTGAACACACGGGCCTGGCCCACACACGGGCTTTCACCCTCTAGGAGATCTCATGCGGCGTGGCATAGCGGCCACCGCGGTGGTGGCGTCCCTCGCACTCGCGGCGACGGCCTGCGGCGGAAGTGACGACGACGGCGGCAAGGCGTCGGGCCCGGTCACCATCACCTGGTGGGACACCTCGAACGCGACCAACGAGGCGCCCACGTACAAGGCCCTGGCCAAGGAGTTCGAGAAGGAGAACCCCGGCATCAAGGTCAAGTACACCAACGTCCCCTTCGACCAGGCGCAGAACAAGTTCGACACCGCGGCCGGCGCCAGCGGTGCCCCGGACGTGCTGCGCGCCGAGGTCGGCTGGACCCCCGCGTTCGCGAAGAAGAGCTACCTGCTGCCGCTCGACGGCACCGAGGCCCTCGCCGACAAGGACAAGTTCCAGGCGAGCCTGATCGAGCAGGCCGGGTTCGAGGGCAAGACGTACGGCGTCCCGCTGGTCACGGACACCCTGGCGCTCGTCTACAACAAGGCGCTCTTCAAGAAGGCCGGCATCGACAAGGCGCCCACCACGTGGGCCGAGCTGAAGGCCGACGCGGCCAAGGTCAAGGACAAGGCGGGCGTCGACGGCTACTGGGCCTCCACCGCGGGCTACTACGCCCAGCCGTTCCTGTTCGGCGAGGGCACCGACACCGTCGACGCGCAGGGCAAGAAGATCACCGTCAACTCGGCCGCCGCCAAGAAGGGCATGACCACCTGGCAGGGCCTCTTCGACGGCAAGGGACTGCACAAGGCCGACGCCACCGCCGACGCCTACGCCCACATCCAGGACGCCTTCGTCAACGGCAAGGTCGCCGCGATCATCCAGGGCCCCTGGGAGATCACGAACTTCTACAAGGGCTCCGCGTTCAAGGACAAGAGCAACCTCGGCATCGCCACCGTCCCGGCCGGCTCCACCGGCAAGGCGGGCGCCCCGACCGGCGGCCACAACCTGTCCGTCTACGCGGGCTCCGACAAGGCCCACCAGGAAGCCTCGCTCACGTTCGTCAAGTGGATGACCTCCGCGAAGACGCAGGAGCAGATCGCCCTGAAGAACTCGACGCTGCCCACCCGTTCGGACGCCTACACCGCGAAGGTCACCGCCGACCCGGGCATCGCCGGCTACCAGAAGGTGCTGCCCGCCGCCCGGCCGCGCCCCGAGCTGCCCGAGTACAGCTCGCTGTGGACGCCGATGGACCAGGAGCTCCCGAAGATCGCCACCGGCAAGGAGTCCCTCGACAAGGGCCTCGGCTCCCTCGAGACGGCGTTCACCAAGCTGGTGCCCGACTTCTCCAAGTGACCCCGCCGGTCTCCGTGTAACGGCCGGTTCGCGCCCCGAAGGGGAGGGCGCGAACCGGCACCGACCTGCCCCAGCCCGATGCAGAAGGTGCCCCGCATGACCCTCGCCGTCGACCGACCGGCCACCCAGAGCCGCCCGCCGCGCCCCGGACCGATCCAGCGCTTCAAGGACTCCTACCGGAAGTACTGGTACGCGTACGCGATGATCGCCCCGGTGGTCGTCGTGCTCGGCGTCCTCGTCGGCTACCCGCTCGTGCGGGGCTTCTACCTGACACTCACCGACGCCGACAGCCTCAACTCCGCCCGGACGATCGGCGTCAACCACATCGAGGCCACCTACCAGTTCATCGGCCTCGACAACTACGCCGACATCCTGTGGGGTCCCGCCGCCTACGACCGCTTCTGGTCCCACTTCATCTGGACCGTCGTCTGGACGGCCGTCTGCGTCGCCCTGCACTACTGCATCGGTCTCGGCCTCGCGCTGCTGCTCAACGAGAAGATGCGCGGACGCACCCTCTACCGGCTGCTGCTCATCCTGCCCTGGGCGGTGCCCACCTTCGTGACCGTCTTCGCCTGGCGGATCATGCTCGCCGACTCCGGGATCATCAACTCGGTGCTCGGCTCCCTGCACCTGGGACAGCCGCAGTGGCTGGAGGACCCGACCTTCCAGCGGATCGCCGCGATCCTCGTCAACACCTGGTGCGGCGTCCCCTTCATGATGATCTCCCTGCTCGGCGGGTTGCAGTCCATCGACGCCTCCCTCTACGAGGCCGCCGAGATGGACGGTGCGAACGCCTGGCAGCGCTTCCGGCACATCACCCTGCCGGGCCTCAGGTCGGTCAGCTCCACCGTCGTCCTGCTCGGTGTGATCTGGACCTTCAACCAGTTCGCGATCATCTTCCTGCTGTTCGGCAACACGGCGCCGGACGCCCAGATCCTCGTCACGTGGGCCTACCGGCTCGGCTTCGGCCAGCAGCCGCGGGAGTTCGCCCAGTCCGCCGCGTACGGCGTGCTGCTGCTCTCCCTCCTCACCGTGTTCACGACGTTCTACTACCGCTGGTTGAAGCGCAATGAGCAGCTCGCCGTCTGACGCCGCAGGAGCCACCACCATGAGCACCACGACCGCACCCGAGATTCCCGCGCAGCGCACCGGCACCGGCGGCCCCGCCCGCGGCAGGACCGCCACGGTGCGCCGCCGCGGCGAGCGCAGCCCCCTGGCCCGGGCCCTGTCGCACGGCACCCTCGCCGTCGCGAGCCTCGTCGCGCTCTTCCCCGTCATCTGGCTCGTCTACCTGTCCCTCGGCCCGGACAAGGACGACTACCTGCACCCCGGCGAGATCGCCGGCAAGGCCACCTTCGCCAACTACTCCGAGGTCCTGGCGCACACCAACTTCTTCGAGTGGATGCGGTCGACGCTCGTCATCTCGCTCGGCACCACCGTCCTCGGCGTGCTCTTCGCGGCGACCACCGGCTACGCCGTCTCCCGGATGCGCTTCCCCGGCTACCGGCCGCTGATGTGGACCCTGCTGCTCACGCAGGCGTTCCCCATCGCCGTCCTCATCGTGCCGATGTACGAGATCTTCTCGGAGCTCGGCCTCATCGACACCTACCAGGGCGTCATCCTCGTCAACTGCACGACGATCGTGCCGTACTGCACGTGGCTGATGAAGGGCTACTTCGACACCGTCCCCATCGACATCGACGAGGCCGGACGCATCGACGGGCTCAGCCCCTTCGGCACCTTCTGGCGGCTCATCCTGCCGCTCGCCAAGCCCGGCATCGCCGTCGCCGCGTTCTACAGCTTCATCACCGCGTTCGCCGAGGTGCCCTTCGCCTCGACGTTCCTGCTCGACGACTCCAAGTACACCTTCGCGGTCGGCCTGCAGAGCTTCGTCAGCGAACACGACGCCCAGTGGAACCTCATGGCCGCCACCGCGGTGTTGATCGCGATCCCCGTCACGGCCTTCTTCTACCTTGTCCAGAAGCACCTGGTCACCGGCCTCACGGCGGGCGGCACCAAGGGCTGAACACCCACGCACCACCGACCAGTTGCCAGCTTCCCACGCAGCAAGGACACCATGAGCCAGCACCCCACCGACACCGCACCGGCCCCCGCCGGCGACACCCGCGCGGCCGCGGAATGGTGGCGCGACGCCGTCATCTACCAGGTGTACCCGCGCAGTTTCGCCGACAGCGACGGCGACGGCACCGGCGACCTCGAAGGCATCCGGCAGCGTCTGCCGTACCTGCGCGACCTGGGCGTGGACGCGGTGTGGCTGAGCCCCTTCTACGCCTCCCCGCAGGCCGACGGCGGCTACGACGTCGCCGACTACCGGGCCGTCGACCCCATGTACGGCACGCTCCTCGACGCCGACGCGGTCATCCGCGACGCCCACGCCCTGGACCTGCGCATCATCGTCGACCTCGTCCCGAACCACTCCTCGGACCAGCACGAGTGGTTCAGGCGGGCCGTCGCCGACGGGCCCGGCTCCCCCCTGCGCGAGCGCTACCACTTCCGCCCCGGCAAGGGCGTGCACGGTGAACTCCCGCCCAACGACTGGGAGTCCATCTTCGGCGGCCCCGCCTGGACCCGGCTCCCGGACGGCGAGTGGTACCTGCACCTCTTCGCGCCGGAGCAGCCGGACCTCAACTGGGATCACCCGGCCGTCGCCGACGAGTTCCGCTCCATCCTGCGGTTCTGGCTCGACATGGGCGTCGACGGCTTCCGCATCGACGTCGCCCACGGCCTGGTCAAGGCCGAGGGCCTGCCCGACCTCGGCGGCAGCGACCAGCTCAAGCTGCTCGGAAACGATGTCATGCCGTTCTTCGACCAGGACGGCGTCCACGACGTCTACCGCTCGTGGCGTCTCATCCTCGACGAGTACGACCGGAGGGAGGTGCAGTCCGAAGGCCTGCCCGCGGCGGGTCGGCGGCAGCCGGGCGGCCGGATCTTCGTCGCCGAGGCGTGGACCCCGACCGTCGAGCGCACCGCCCACTACGTACGCCCCGACGAGCTGCACCAGGCGTTCAACTTCCAGTACCTGGGCGCCCCCTGGGAGGCGACCGAGCTGCGGGCCATCATCGACAGCTCCCTCGACGCCATGCGCCCCGTCGGCGCCCCGGCCACCTGGGTGCTGTCCAACCACGACGTCACCCGGCACGCCACCCGCTACGCCAACCCGCCCGGCCTCGGCACCCAGATCCGCACCCCCGGCGACCGTGAGCTCGGCCTGCGCCGCGCCCGCGCCGCCACCCTGCTCATGCTCGCGCTGCCCGGCTCGGCCTACGTCTACCAGGGCGAGGAGCTCGGCCTGCCCGATGTGACCGACCTGCCCGACGAGGTGCGCCAGGACCCGTCGTTCTTCCGCGCCGCGGGCCAGGACGGCTTCCGCGACGGCTGCCGGGTGCCGATCCCGTGGACCCGCACCGGCTCCTCGTACGGCTTCGGGAGCGGCGGCAGCTGGCTGCCGCAGCCCGCGGTCTGGGGCGAGCTCAGCGTCGAGGCGCAGAGCGGCGTGCCGGGCTCGACCCTGGAGCTGTACCGTGCGGCCATCGCGGCTCGCCGGGCCACGCCGGGGCTCGGCGCGGGGGACCGCGTGACCTGGCGCGAGGACGCCCCCGAGGGCGTACTCCACTTCGAGCGGCCCGGGTTCGCCTGCACGGTGAACACGACGGGCGCGCCGGTCCGCCTCCCGGTGCCCGGCACGGTCCTGCTCGCGTCCGGACCGGTCGCGTCGGCCGAGGGCACGTTCGAGCTGCCCGCGGACACGACGGTGTGGTGGACGACCGCGTAACCGCGCGTCCTGAGAAGGA
>NZ_WWIA01000206.1 GCF_009870065.1 Streptomyces sp. SID5785
CGCAGTTCCCCGCGCCCCTGACGGGGCACCATCACTCGCCCCGCGGCGTAGTCGCAGCCCCGGCGCCGGGTGCCCACCGCCCCGGCGGAACCGCGACCCGGCCGAGGCCCGACGGCCCGCCCCCGACGGAGTCGCCGTCAGCTGAAGATGATCATCGACCCCTGCGCCAGGCTGCGCGTGGCAGCCTGATGGAGGCCGAGCCAGACGTGGCGCTCCCGCGCGAACGGCCCACCCCCCACGGGCGGCCCGGCGGCCGGCTCCTCCAGCTCCGTGGGCCCCGCCGGAGGCGCCGGCGGCACGGGCGGGTTCGCCGGGTCGATCCCGATGGCCGGTGCCACGAACTCCAGCTCCCGCAGCAGCGCGTGCGAGGACCCGAGCGGTCCGCCCCCGGCGAGCAGGTCGTCGTCGGACAGCGGCGCCGGGAAGTCCACGGGCACGTACGCGCCCGCGTGGTCGTAGTGCCAGACCAGGTGCGACCCCTGGGCCGTCGACTCGAACATCTCCAGCAACTGCTCGTAGTCACCGCCCAGTTCGTCGACCGGCGTCACTTCGAGCCCGCACAGCTGGAGCAGGTAGGCCCGGCGCAGGAAGTGCAGCGCGTCGTAGTCGAACCCGGCGACCGGCGCCACGTCACCGGACAGGCCCGGCATGTACGAGTAGACCGGCACCGGCGGCAGCCCTGCCTCGTGCAACACCTTGTCGTAGAGCGCGAGTTCCTCGGCGAAGGGATTGTCGGGGCTGTGGCACAGCACGTCGACGAGGGGGACCAGCCACAGGTCACAGGCCAAGAGGGCTCCTTCGGGGCACCGTTCGCACCGGGGGTTTCCGGTGAGGGTCAGCGTAATGGGCCGCGCCGTGGTGCAGCCCTGCCTTGCAGGTACCCGTCGGGGGCGGGGGTTCAGCCCTGGGAGAGCGATTCGATCAGGGCGAGCGAGTCCGTGTTGTACTCGGCGACGATCGTGTGCGCGGCGGCGGCGTCCCGGTCCCCGAGCGCGTCCACGAGCGCGCAGTGCCCGGACCAGAGCCGGCCCCGCAGGTCTCCGGCCCGGCGCAGGTGCGGCACCGCGCACATCCAGGACTGCACGCGCAGCCGGTGGAAGAAGTCGGAGAGGTACGGGTTGCCGAAGAGGGCGGACAGCTCGCGCCAGAAGCGCAGGTCGTAGCCGATCAGTACGTTCAGGTCACCGGCCCCGGCGGCCCGGGCGGCCTCCTCGCCGCGGCGCCGTACGCCGGCCAGGGCGGCGGGGGCGCGCGGGTCGTCCGGCGGGTTCTCGGTGAGGCCGCGGAAGATGCCGTCGGTGACGAGGCTGCGGGCCTCGATCATGGAGCGGTAGTCGGCGAGCGAGTACTCGTGCACCCGGAAGCCGCGGTGCTGGGCGGAGTCGAGCAGGCCCTGCGCGGTCAGGTCGACCAGCGCCTCACGCACCGGGGTGGCCGAGACCCCGTACCCCTCGGCGATCTCCTTGACGGTGAACTCCTGGCCGGGGGAGAGCCGCCCGGCCAGGATCTCGTCGCGCAGGGCGTCCGCGATCTGCTGGCGCAGGGTGCTGCGGGTGACGGCGGGTCCGTCGGAGACTGGCACGGATCGGGTCTCCCGGTTCGGCTGGCTGGCGGGCAGGCGGTGGCTGGTACGGACTTGCCAGCCTAGGGGACGCCCCCACCGGCCCTCGCGGCCCACGCCACCGCCCCAACACCGCCCCAACGGCGCCGGGCGCACCCCTCAGGACTCAGCTCAAGACTCAGCGCGGCTCCGGCGGCCGCTGCCGCGGCATGTTCGGCCGGGCGCCCGGTGGGAGCGGGAAGCGGCCGGGGTGCGGCGGCTCGGCGGGCCGGGCCGGGCCGGGGACCGAGGCCTGCATGGCCAGCGGCGCCGGACCGGAGCGGAACTCGACCATCCAGTCCGCGGTCTCGGCACGGACCAGCTCGGTGACGTCCTCGGAGAAGCGGCGCAGCACGGAGAGGCAGCGCTCGGCGGCCTCGCTGGCGGTGCCCTCGGCCGGGCCGAGCACCTCCCGGACGCTCTCCGAGGCCCAGTCGAACTGCAGCACCTGGAGGCGTCGCTGCACGGCCTGCGCCGTGGCGACGTCCCTTATCCAGCCCGAGGTCAGTCCGAAGTACCGGTCGGCGACCACGCAGGCCACCGCGAGCAGCAGCGCCAGATAGCCCCAGGGTGCGCTGCCGGGGGAGACGTCCGTGAGGTCGAGCAGCGGCAGGGCGCCGCCGCCGATCGCGCCGAGTGCCGCGCCGCCGCGCAGGGCCCGGGCGCCGCGCCGCTTGTGGACCCGGTCGGTGAGGTACCAGGAGGCGGTGCGCAGGGCGCCCTGCTCGACCCAGCGGTACAGCTCGTCGAGGCGCTCGGCGGGCTCGCCCCAGTCGCCGAGCGGGAACGCCCGCCCGGGGAGGTCGCCGGTGCGTGCCCCGCCCTCGCCGGGGTCCGCCTGCGACGGACCCTCGGGCTGCATCTCCGGCTGACTCACCCGGCACTCCCTGGGCTGGTTACGGATGGGGCTGAATGTGCAGCATCTTCCTACCGCCCAATGGGTGGCCCTGTTCCCGTTTTCGAGGGGTATCCGCTCAGAAGGGGGCCTTCATCAGGTATAGGGGGCTCGGCCCTCTCACTCGAAAGAGTGCAGCGCCAGGTGCCGGGGCGGCCGACCCCCGGACCACGTAGGCTCGGTTTGTAGGCATTGACGTTCCGCGGAGCACGCACAGAAGCCGCAGAATGCGCAACCGCCGCAGAACGCGCAACCCGGAAACGCAACCGCAGTACACACAGCAGTACACACAACAGGACCAGGAGCTGATCGTGATCCCCGGTGGTGGCCAGCCCAATATGCAGCAGCTGCTCCAGCAGGCCCAGAAGATGCAGCAGGACCTCGCCGCGGCGCAGGAGGAGCTGGCGCGCACCGAGGTCGAGGGGCAGGCCGGCGGCGGCCTCGTCAAGGCGACCGTCACGGGCTCCGGCGAGCTGCGGGGCCTCGTGATCGACCCCAAGGCGGTCGACCCGGAGGACACCGAGACCCTCGCCGACCTGGTGGTCGCGGCGGTCCAGGCGGCGAACGAGAACGCGCAGACGCTCCAGCAGCAGAAGCTCGGCCCGCTCGCCCAGGGTCTCGGCGGCGGCAGCGGCATCCCGGGTCTCCCCTTCTAGACGCACCGCCGACTACCGTACGTACCCAGTGACCGGAGCAGCAGGCTCGGGCTCCGGAGCAGCAGGCCAGGAAAGGTGATCCGTGTACGAAGGCGTGGTCCAGGACCTCATCGACGAGCTGGGCAGACTGCCCGGCGTCGGTCCCAAGAGCGCGCAGCGGATCGCCTTCCACATCCTCCAGGCGGAGCCGACGGACGTGCGCCGGCTCGCGCAGGCGCTGATGGAGGTCAAGGCGAAGGTCCGCTTCTGCGCCACGTGCGGGAACGTGGCGCAGGAGGAGCTGTGCTCCATCTGCCGGGACGCGCGCCGCGATCCCGCGGTCATCTGCGTGGTCGAGGAGCCCAAGGACGTCGTCGCGATCGAGCGCACCCGGGAGTTCCGCGGCAAGTACCACGTGCTCGGCGGCGCCATCAGCCCCATCGAGGGAGTGGGCCCCGACGACCTGCGTATACGGGAACTTCTCGCGCGGTTGGCCGACGGGACGGTCACGGAGCTGATCCTGGCCACCGACCCGAATCTGGAGGGTGAGGCCACGGCCACGTACCTCGCCAGGATGATCAAGCCCATGGGCCTGAAGGTCACCCGCCTGGCCAGCGGCCTCCCCGTCGGGGGCGACCTGGAGTACGCGGACGAGGTGACTCTCGGCCGTGCCTTCGAGGGGAGACGACTCCTAGATGTCTGACGCCACGCTGCACGCCACCGCTCAGGATCCGGACGACTTCGCCGTCCAGATCTCCGACCAGATCGAGTCCTTCATCGTCGCGGTGACCGAGGTCGCCAAGGGTGACGAGCCGGACTCGGCCGTGCCGTTCCTGCTTCTCGAGGTCTCCCAGCTGCTGCTCGCGGGCGGCCGGCTGGGCGCGCACGAGGACATCCTGCCGGACGAGCGCTACGAGCCGGACCTGGGTCCGGAGGAGGCCGCCGACCAGGCCGACGAGCTGCGTCAGCGGCTCGCCCGCATGCTGGACCCGGTGGACGTCTACTCGGAGGTCTTCGACCCGTACGAGCCGCGCAAGGCGCCGGTCGCCGCCCGGATCTCGGACGATCTGGCGGACGTGATCACGGATCTGCGGCACGGCATGGCGCACTACCGCGCGGGCCGGGTGACCGAGGCGCTGTGGTGGTGGCAGTTCTCGTACTTCTCGAACTGGGGCTCCACGGCCTCCGCGACCCTGCGCGCGCTGCAGTCCCTGGTCGCCCACGTCCGGCTGAACCAGCCGCTGGACGACCTGGACGGGCTGGACACCGACGAGGACCTCAGCGGCACCGAGGGCACGCTCGAGGAGGAGGCCGGGCAGGTCATGGCCGAGGAGCTGGCGGGTCCGCTGGGGCTGCGCCCGGTGAAGTGACCTGGCCCACTTTCCCGGTTGCCGCCGGTGAGGGCTGGGCATGCGCCCGAGCGGAGCGGCCGGTCGGCACTGTGAAACTCGGCGATCACTTCGTGAGCGGGACATCTCACGATGCGATATGGCCGGGGCGGATTTCGGCCGCTCGTTAGACTGAGCCGACCGCCGTGCGCATACGTACGAGCGGTGACAGACGGACTGAGCGAGGAGCGCACGTGGGCCTTGTCGTGCAGAAGTACGGAGGCTCCTCCGTTGCAGATGCCGAGGGCATCAAGCGGGTCGCCAAGCGCATCGTCGACGCCAAGAAGAACGGCAACCAGGTGGTTGTCGTGGTGTCCGCGATGGGTGACACGACGGATGAGTTGATCGATCTCGCCGAGCAGGTATCGCCGATCCCTGCCGGGCGCGAATTCGACATGCTGCTGACCGCCGGAGAGCGGATCTCCATGGCACTGCTGGCCATGGCGATCAAAAACCTGGGCCACGAGGCCCAGTCGTTCACGGGCAGCCAGGCAGGCGTCATCACCGACTCCGTCCACAACAAAGCCCGGATCATCGACGTCACCCCGGGGCGCATCCGGACCTCCATCGAAGAGGGCAACATCGCCATCGTCGCGGGGTTCCAGGGCGTCAGCCAGGAGGGCAAGAACATCACGACCCTCGGCCGTGGTGGTTCGGACACGACGGCCGTCGCCCTCGCCGCCGCGCTCGACGCGGAGGTCTGCGAGATCTACACGGACGTCGACGGTGTGTTCACCGCCGACCCGCGCGTCGTGAAGAAGGCGCGGAAGATCGACTGGATCTCCTTCGAGGACATGCTGGAGCTCGCCAGCTCCGGGTCCAAGGTGCTGCTCCACCGCTGTGTGGAGTACGCCCGCCGGTACAACATCCCGATCCACGTGCGGTCCTCCTTCAGCGGACTGCAGGGCACCTGGGTCAGCAACGAGCCGATCAAGAAGCAGCAAGGGGAAGAGCCCGTGGAGCAGGCGATCATCTCCGGAGTCGCGCACGACACCTCCGAGGCGAAGGTCACCGTCGTGGGTGTCCCGGACAAGCCCGGCGAGGCCGCGAAGATCTTCCGCGCCATCGCCGACTCCGAGATCAACATCGACATGGTCGTGCAGAACGTGTCGGCGGCGTCGACGGGCCTGACCGACATCTCCTTCACGCTCCCCAAGACCGAGGGCCGCAAGGCCATCGACGCCCTGGAGAAGCAGAAGGACGCGGTCGGCTTCGCGTCGCTGCGCTACGACGACCAGATCGCCAAGATCTCCCTCGTGGGCGCCGGTATGAAGACGAACCCGGGTGTCACGGCCGGGTTCTTCGAGGCGCTCAGCGACGCCGGCGTCAACATCGAGCTCATCTCGACCTCCGAGATCCGCATCTCGGTCGTGACGCGCGCCGACGACGTCACCGAGGCCGTCCGCGCCGTGCACTCCGCCTTCGGCCTGGACTCCGAGTCCGACGAGGCCGTGGTCTACGGGGGCACCGGCCGCTGATGGCCACCAGCTCCGTGCGGCGTCCGACGCTCGCGGTCGTGGGAGCGACCGGGAGCGTCGGTGCCGTGCTGCTCCAGATCCTGTCGCAGCACGCGGACATCTGGGGTGAGATCCGGCTGGTCGCCTCGGCGCGCTCGGCGGGCCGCAAGCTCGCGGTGCGCGGCGAGGAGGTCGAGGTCCACGCCCTGGAGGAGTCCGTCTTCGACGGGGTCGACGTCGCGATGTTCGACGTGCCGGACGAGGTGTCCGCCCAGTGGGCGCCGATCGCCGCGTCCAAGGGCGTCGTGGTCGTCGACAACTCGGCGGCGTTCCGTCTCGACGAGGACGTGCCGCTGGTCGTCCCCGAGGTCAATCCGCACGCCGCGCGCGTGCGCCCGCGCGGCATCGTCGCGAATCCGAACTGCACGACGCTGTCGATGATCGTGGCGATCGGCGCCCTGCACGCCGAGTTCGGCCTGCGCGAGCTGGTCGTCTCCTCGTACCAGGCGGTGAGCGGCGCCGGCCGCGCCGGCGTGGAGACGCTGCGCGAGCAGCTGGCCCTGGTCGCCGGTACCGAGCTGGGGACGAGCCCCGGTGACGTGCGGCGGGCGGTGGGCGACGCGACGGGCCCGTTCCCCGAGCCGGTCGCGCTGAACGTGGTGCCGTGGGCCGGTTCGCTGCGCGAGGACGGCTGGTCCTCGGAGGAGATGAAGGTGCGGGACGAGTCCCGCAAGATCCTCGGGCTGCCCGAGCTGCCGGTGGCCGTCACGTGTGTCCGCGTCCCGGTCGTCACGACGCACTCGCTGACCGTCCACGCCCGGTTCCAGAGCGAGGTCACCGTGGGCCGGGCCCGCGAGATCCTCGCGACGGCCCCGGGGGTCGTGCTCTTCGACAATCCGGCCGCCGGTGAGTTCCCCACGCCGGCCGACGCGGTGGGCACCGATCCGACCTGGGTGGGCCGGGTGCGGCGCTCGCTGGACGACCCGAGCGGGCTCGAGCTGTTCGTCTGCGGCGACAACCTGCGCAAGGGGGCCGCGCTGAACACCGCGCAGATCGCGGAGCTGATCGCGGCCGAGTTCGCGGCGTAGGCCGTGTGCGGGTGTACGGAAACGCACACAGCAGGCATCTGACCCGAAACGTCCGGACGGGCGCGGTTCCTCCTGCGTCCGACCACGGGATTCGGGTGTTCGTATTACGGTCACCCTCTTCCCTTATGCCTTTCAAAACGTAGGATCTGTGTGAGTTCTGTGAGGGCATCGGTCCAGACCACTGGGCGAGCGCTCGCACGCTCGTGGTTCCGAAGATTTTCCTCCCCGTCCTGCAACCGCACGCAGGGCGGGGAGCGTCTTTGCGGTCGCCTTTCGGTGGCCTCGGAGCGCGAGGCATCGAGGCGTAGGGGAAGAGCAGGTACGCATGTCGGCACGGGGCACGGCGTCATCCGGGACGGTGGCGGGATCTGTCGCACATCGGACGCCGGAGGCGTACAACCCTGACGGGGGGAAGCGTGTCCAACAAGCGTGGCAGAGGTACTCGACTTCACAGCGGTACAGGCACGGGGCGCAGCAGCCCTGCGGCCTCCCCTCGGTGTACGCCGGCCCCGGGCGGGCACGGCCGGCGGGATGCCGGTGATCGCGCCCATGCCCGCGGCACGTCCGGCGTCCGTCCCGGCACAGGCGTCGGGCGCTGACGACGCGATGGCGGCAGGCACCACAGTCGATCACCTCACCGAGACCTATCGCGCCCACTACCGGTCCCTGCTGGGGCTCGCGGCGCTCCTCCTCGACGACACGGCCTCCTGCGAGGACGTGGTCCAGGAGGCCTTCATCCGCGTGCACTCCGCGCGCAAACGGGTGCGCGACCCGGAGAAGACGCTGGCCTACCTGCGCCAGACCGTCGTGAACCTGTCGCGCTCCACGCTGCGCCGCCGCATCCTCGGCCTGAAGCTGCTCACCAAGCCGATGCCGGACATGGCGAGCGCCGAGGAGGGCGCGTACGACCTGCTGGAGCGGGACGCGCTCAAGAAGGCGCTGCGCGGGCTCCAGCGGCGTCAGCGCGAGGTCCTCGTCCTGCGCTACTTCGCGGACATGACGGAGGCCCAGGTCGCCGAGGCGCTCGGGATCTCCCTGGGCTCCGTGAAGGCGTACGGGTCCCGTGGCATCGCGGCGCTGCGCGTCGCCATGGAGGCGCCGGTATGAGTCCCGCGGACCGCACACCGAAGGAACGGTTCGGCGATCACGAACCGGAGCAGCAGCCCGGCGGCGGGCGCCGCGAGCGCCCCGCGCAGGGGACCGGGGGGCACGACCCCGATCCCGGCCGGACCGAGCACACAGAACACACAGAACACGCAGAACGCGCGGAACAGGTGGGACACGCAGGACACGCAGGAAACGCGGTGCACGCAGGACAGGACGGACCCGAGGACGGCCCCGCGCTCGCGGAGGACGAGCTGGCGCTGCGCCGCATGATGCGGCAGGCGGTGTCGGACATCGCGCCGCCGTCCGAGGAGGCGCTGGAGCAGCTGCGCCGGGCCGTGCCCGCCCGCCGGGCCCGCAAGCGGCAGGCCGCCGTCGGTGCCATCGCCGCCGGAGTCTTCGTCGCGATGGCGGTCCCCGCGGTGCTGCACGTGACGAACACGGGCTCGGCGAAGGACCGCCCCAGCATCGCGGGCAACAGCGAGGCGACGCACGGCGGCGTCGACGCCGGCAAGACGGCCGGCAGCGGCTCCGGCAAGGCCGGTGACGGCAGGTCGGGCCACGCCAAGGGAAAGGGCGAGGACACCGGCAAGGAGCACGGGGGCGGCAAGGGCAAGGACTCCGGCGGCGCCGCCACGGACCGGCCCGGCACCGGCAGCACGGCCGCCGCCAGTTCCCCGGTGTGTGACGCGAGCGAGCTCGGCACCCCCGTCTCCGACGTGGGCGCGCCGGACGCGAGCGGCAAGGTCTACGGCTCCTTCCGCGTCACGAACGTGTCGGACGGCAACTGCACGGTCGACAACCCGGGCACCGTCTCCACCCTCGCGCAGGGCGCCGCCGACCCGACCCGGGTCGCGATCGTCGACCACACGTCGGGCGACGCGGCGACCGGACTGCCCGACCCGTCCACCGAGCCGGGCCAGCTCATCCTGGAGCCCGGCATGGCGTACGAGGTGCGCTTCGCCTGGGTGCCGTCCGGGCAGTGCCCGTCGACGGGCGGCAGCGGCGGTGGCGACGGCGGTACGGGCAACGGCGGCACCGAGTCCCCGTCCCCCACGCCGAGCCAGGACACCGGGAACGGGCAGCAGGACAGCACCGACTCGGGCCTCTCCACGCAGCTCGGCTCGGACGATCCCGACGACGGCAGGGTCGTGGTCGAGCACACGGCGGAGCCGGGGGCGCCCAGCGCGGGCGCGACCATCTCCGACGCCTGCGCGGGCACGATCTACAAGACGGGCGTGCTGCCCGCCTCCTGATAGGCCCGCCGCCGCCGTGCCGTCAGCGTGCGGGCTCGGGCGTCGTCCCCTCGGACTCGGTGTCGCCTGTGTCCCCCGTGTCTCCGGCGTCTCCGGCGTCCCCGGTCGGGACGAGGCCGAGTGCGGCGTCGCGGACGGCCTCCGCCTCACGGCGCACGAGGCGGAACCACATGAAGAGCACGAAGCCCGCGAAGACGAACCACTCGCCCGTGTACCCGAGGTTCTGGAACGCCTTGAGGTCCAGGCCGCTGCCCTGCGGCGTGGTGGCGGGCACCGCGGTCATCGCGCCGTCCGCCGTGTCGAGCGTGACCCACGCGTCGTAGACGTCGTACGGCACCAGGTTCACCAGGGACGCGGCGCTGATCACGCCGACCTGGCCGGCGGGCAGACCGCCCGCGTTCGACACCCCGTTCGCCCCCGCGGACTCCGAGGCCTGGAGCGAGCCGACCGCGGTGACCTCGCCCTTCGGCGGGGCGGGCGCCTTCGCGGCCGAGGCGGTGCCGGGCAGCCAGCCGCGGACCACCGGGAGCGCCCGGCCGCCGTCGGCACCGGCCGAGCCGTCGGTGCGCAGCAGCGTCACGACGTAGAAGCCGGTGCGGCCGTCGAGGTCCCGGTCCGGGACCAGGAACTGCCGGTCGTAGTGCCCGGTCACCGTGGTCTGCCGGCCGGACGTCTTCTTGTCGACGGGCAGCAGGGAGGCGAGCGGCGCGGCCTTCGCCTTCTTGTTCGCCGCGGTCTGCTCCGTCACGGACCGGTGGTCCTGCACCCGGTCCTCGAAACGGCTGAGCTGCCACGAGCCCATGAAGATGCAGACGGGGATCGCCAGCAGGACGAAGATGTTGATCCCCCACCAGCGAGGGGTCAGCAGGAACCGGTACACGCCGTCCACGGTACGGGTCCGGTGTGCGGACCCGTACCGCGGCCCCCGCCCGGGTCCGATGTAAAGGACCCGTCGTGCGGGGCGCCCTACGGGAGATGGCGCCGGACGAAGTCCAGCTCCAGGGCGACCTGCTTGATGCGCTCCTCGACGACGAGCGAGCCGTGCCCCGCGTCGTACCGGTACACCTCGTGCACCGCGTCGCGCGCCGCGAGTCTGTCCACGTAGTGGTCGATCTGGCGGATCGGGCAGCGCGGGTCGTTGAGCCCCGCCGAGATGTGCACCGGGGCCTTCACGTCGTCGACGTAGGTGAGCGGGGACGAGGCCGTGTACCGGTCCGGGACCTCGTCGGGGGCGCCGCCGAACAGGGTGCGGTCCAGTGCCTTGAGGGCCTCCATCTCGTCCTCGTACGCCGCCGGGTAGTCGGCGACGGGGACCGCGGCCAGGCCCACCGCCCAGGCGCCCGGCTGGGTGCCGAGGCCGAGCAGGGTCAGATAGCCGCCCCAGGAGCCTCCCGCCAGGACCAGCCGCTCGGGGTCGGCGAGCCCGGAGGTGACGGCCCACTCGCGCACCGCGGCGATGTCCTCGAGCTCGATCAGTCCGACGCGGTGCTTGAGGGCGTCGGTCCACTCCCGGCCGTAGCCGGTCGAGCCGCGGTAGTTGACCCGGACCACCGCGTACCCGTGGTCGAGCCAGGCGGCCGGGCCCGCCGCGAAGGCGTCCGAGTCGTGCCAGGTGGGGCCGCCGTGGATCTCGAAGACGGTCGGGAGCGGGCCCTCGGTGCCGGGCGGCCGCTGGACGAGGGCGTGCACGCGCCCGCCCGGGCCGTCCACCCACACGTCCTCGACCGGGACCGAGGGCGGCGCCGTGAAGCCCGGCGGGTCGAGGACGACCTCGCCCGTCGTGGAGCGCATGACCGGCGGCTCGGCGGCCGAGGACCACAGGTACTCGACGCTGCCGTCGGGGCGGGCCGAGGCGCCGGACACCGTGCCGCGCGGGGTGTCGACCGCGCTCAGCGTGCCGGTCGCGAGGTCGAAGCGCCACAGGTCGGCGCGGGCCTCGAAGCTGTGCGCGATCAGCAGCGCCGAGCCGTCCGGGTACCACTCCGCCGACACGTCGCCCGGCAGGTCGAGCGCGAGGTCGGTCTGGGTGCCGGCCGTCACGTCCCACACCATCGGCTCCCAGCGGCCGTGCCGCTGGTGGCCGACGAGGAGCCGGGTGTCGCCGTCGACCGGGGCGAAGCCGAGGACCTCCAGGCCCAGCTCCTCGGTGCCGCCCTTGGTGTCGTCGAGCTCGGCGACCGGTGTGCCGTCGAGGCGGACCACGCGTAGCGCCGCGTGCATCGCGTCGCCGTGCTCGGTGTGCTCGACGGCGATGAGCGTGCCGTCGTGGCTCAGGTCGCCGACGCCGGCCGACTCGCGGTGGCGGTAGATCTCCGCGGGGGCGTCGGCGCCGGGCGCGACGACGTGCAGGGTCGTGCCGTCCTCGTCCGTGGAGCGCCCGACGACCGCGGTGTGCCCGTCGCGGCCCAGGGCGAGCCCGGCCGGGTAGGAGGCGGCGAGGCCGGGGACGGCCTCGGTGTCCGGGCCGCCCTCGAAGGGCTGGCGGCGCCAGATCCCGAACTCGTCGCCGTCGGTGTCGTCGAACCACCAGATCCAGGCGCCGTCGGGGGACAGCACGCCGTCCGTCGTCCCGTTCGCCCGGTCCGTGGCGCGGCGCCGGGTGCCCGTCGCCCTGTCCCACGCGTACAGCTCGTAGGTCCCCGTCGCGTTCGACACGAACAGGGAGCGGTGCGGGGCGTCCTCGGCCCAGTCCGGCAGGGACACCCGCGGCGCGCGGAAGCGCTTCTCCCAGTCCGGCAGCGCGGACCCGTTGCTCTCAGTCATGCCCCCATGGTGCCCGGCCGCACCGACATCGTGCCGGAGAGGTCCCCAGCCTGTGGATAACTTTTGCGCGACGGCCCGCACCCCGCCCTGCACCGCCCCGGGCGGCGGCTCACAGCGGCGGCCGGGCCGGGGCCGGCCCGAGCGTCGTGGTGCCCGGCGCCGCCCGGTGGCCGAGGCCCGTGCGGTATGTGTCGAGGGCGGCCTCGATCCGCCCGGTGCGCCGGTACAGGTCCCCGAGCAGCCGGCACAGGTCGGCCAGGTCGCCGGCCGCGCCCGCCCGCTCCAGCAGGCTCAGCGCGCTCACGTAGTGCTCCTCGGCGGCCTCGGTGTCGCCGTTGTCCTGGGCGATCAGGCCGAGCAGCCGGTTGGCGCCCGCCGCGTGCACGGCGCCGCGCTCGGGGCCGATCGCGCCGAGCTGCGAGCGCAGCAGCACCGCCGCCTCGTCGGTGCGGCCGAGTCCGCGCAGCACGTCGGCCAGTTCGACCTCGACCTGCTGGGTGTAGAGCGCGGCGCGCTTGGCCGAGAGCATGTCGCGGGCGGTGCGCAGCTCGCGCTCGGCGTCGACGAGCCGGCCCGCCTGTGCGTGCACGTAGCCGCGCATCCAGTGGCAGTGCGCCAGTTCGGTGCGGATCTGCAGTTGCCGGTAGAGCTCGCCGGCCTTGGCGAGGGACGCGTCGGCCTCCTCGACCCGGCCCTCGGCGAGCAGGGTGCGGGCCACCGAGCGGTGCATCTGCGCGACGAGCGCCGGGTCGCCCACGCGCGGGGCGAGCGAGAGCGCCAGTTCCGCGGCCTGGGCGGCCCGCGCGTGGGCGCCCATGTCCATGTACGGGGCGATGGAGGCGGTGTAGAGCAGCACGAGCGCGTCCGGGTCGTGCAGGCCGCCGGTGTTCAGCTCGTCCAGCGCGGACTCGAGCAGGTAGCAGGCGTAGCGCAGGGAGCCGGAGAGGTAGTGGGCGAGCGCGCGGGCGCGGATGACGGGGGCGCGCTGGGGGAGCGCGGCGCCGGATCCGGTCAGGAGTTCGTCCGCGGTGTCGAAGTGGCGCCGGGCGACGGCCAGTTCGCCGGTCTCCAGGGCGCACTCGCCGCGGCCGAGTTCGGCTGACGCGCGTTCGGCGGTCAGCCCGTGCCGCTCGGCCTCCGCGGCGAGTTCGGCGTAGCGGCCCGCGGCCTCGCTCGCGGCGCCGGTGGCGAGCGCGCGCCGGGCCTCGGTCAGGCGCAGCCGCAGGTCGGTGGCGAGCCGGGCGGGCCGGCCCGTGGCCAGTTCCTCGTAACTCACCCCGAGCCGGGCGGCGATGTGGCGCAGCGCCGCCTCGGAGGGGCGCACGCGGCCCGCCTCCAGGGTGGAGATGTACGCGGGGGTGTAGGCGGGTTCGGCGACCTGACGCTGGGTCAGTCCGCGGTCGGTGCGCAGCCGCAGCACGCGGCGGCCGACGGGTTCCGGCGCGGGGTCGTCTGGTGGTTCGTCCGGCATGACGTGAGTCTCACCTCTTGCCGGGCCTCACGCCAAGCCCCTAGGTTGAGCGACCGGTTAAGGGAAGTTAATTCTGCTTAATCGAGTGCTTATCCATCATCGATCTGCTGCGAGGTGCCCGTGCGGGTCCGCTCACCTCTGGTCACCGCGATCGTCACCGGGGTGCTGGCCGCCCTCGCCCTGGGCGCCGCCGGGACCACCGCCCGCGGTGTCGCCGAGGAGGCCGCGCCCCCGGTCGCGCCCGCCGCCGACCTGCCGCATCTGAGCACGGTGCACGAGCACGCCGCGTCGGGGGCGCACGCCTCGTCCGACGGGCGCTGACCCCGTCACCGCCCGGGCCCGCGGCTCCGCGGCCACACCCGTCACCAGCCTGCGCCACCCGCGCCGGTCGCGCACGCCGGAGCCCTTCGAGTGGCAGCTCGCCCGGCCCCGGGCGAGCCTTGCGGGGTGAGCCGGGGGTGACGGGAAGGCGTGTGGGATGTTCGCTGCGCTCGGGCGTTTGGTGGTCCGCAGGCCCTGGTGGGTCATCCTCGCGTGGGTGGTCGTCGCGGCGGCGGTGATCGCCCTCGCGCCGAAACTCACCTCCAGTTCGGACGAGGCGAGCTTCCTGCCCGACTCGTACGAGTCGATCGAGGCCGCCGACCTCCAGGAGTCCCAGTTCCCCAAGCAGCAGAACATCGGCGCCGTCATCGTCTTCCAGCGCTCCGACGGCCGGCGCCTGACGTCCGCGGACTCCGCCGACGTCGTCCGGGTCTCGCGCTCCCTCGCCGCGCAGGACATCCCGAAGGTCGAGGCGGTCGTCCCGGGCAAGCCCTCGCCGAACGGGCTCGTGCAGACCTCCATGGTCGCCATGCCCAAGCTGACCGACCCGTCCGACACCTCCGAGCAGGACGCGGTCAAGACGCTGCGCACCGACCTCCGCAAGGCCGTCGACGGCACGGACCTGACGGCCGGGGTCACCGGCTCCGCCGCCACCGCGCTCGACGAGGCGGACGCCTCCTCGCGGGCCGGACTCCTCGTCGGCGTCGGCACGATCGTCATCATCGTCGTGCTGCTCCTGCTCATCTTCCGCAGCCCGATCATCGCGCTGCTCCCGGTCGTCCTCATCGGCCTGATCTCGCCGCTGGCCACCGGTCTCATCGCGTCCGCCAACAAGGCCTTCGACATGAAGGCCGACTCGTCGATCCAGGAGCTGCTCACCGTCGTCCTGTTCGGCGTCGGCACGGACTACATCCTGTTCCTGCTGTTCCGCTACCGGGAGGCGCTGCGCACCGGCGAGCATCCCAAACAGGCCATGATCCACGCCGTCGAACGGGTCGGCGAGGCCATCACCTCGGCGGCCGGCGCCGTCATCGTCGCGTTCGCCGCGCTCGCCCTGTCCACGCTCGGCATGCTGCAGTCGATGGGCCCCGCGCTCGCCATCGCCGTCTTCGTGACCCTGTGCGCGGGCCTGACCCTCGTCCCGGCCGTGGTCTCGCTGCTCGGCACCAAGGTGTTCTGGCCGTCGAAGTCCTGGCGCTCCGAGCCGCACGGCACCGGCTTCGCCCGGCTCGGCGCCTCGCTGGCCCGCCGCCCCGCCCTGTGGGCGCTCGGCTCCGGGCTCGTCATGGTCGTCCTCGCGCTCGGCGCCCTCGGCTACCGGGCCAACTTCGACCTCGCGACGTCGTCCCTGCCCAAGACCAAGGAGTCCATGGTCGCCCTGAAGGACCTGGAGAAGGGCTTCCCCGCGGGCACCACCGACCCCACCAGCGTCTACCTGGCCTCCGACGGCGACCGCCCGCTCACCGCCGCCCAGGCGGCCGCGTTCCGGGCCTCCCTGGCGAAGGTGGACGGCGTCGGCACGGTCGGTGCGCCCGTCCTCAGCACCCGGCGGACCGCCGCCGCGTACACGGTCGTCCTGGACGACCCGCCCGCCTCCGACGCCGCGATGAACACCATCAGGGACGACCTGCGGCCCGCCGCGCACGCGCAGGCCCCGGACGGCACCACGGCGTCGGTCGGCGGCATCACCGCGGTCTACGTCGACATCAACAAGGCCGTCGACCGCGACTACTCCGTCGTCTTCCCCGTCGCCGCGGTCTGCATCATGATCATCCTCGGGCTCCTGCTGCGCAGCCTCGTGGCGCCCTGGTACCTCATGCTGTCCGTCGCCCTCGGCTTCGGCGCGACCCTCGGCGCGACGTCGTTCCTGTTCACCCAGATCGGCAGCCAGCCCGGGCTGATGTTCATGCTGCCCGTGATCATGTACTTGTTCGTGGTCGCGCTCGGCACGGACTACAACATCCTGATGGTGTCGCGGCTGCGCGAGGAGGCCCGTGAGGGGCGCGAGCCGCGGGACGCGGCGGGCACGGCGATCCGGCACTCCGGGCCGACGATCGGCTCCGCCGGCGTGATCCTGGCGGGGACCTTCGCGACCCTGATGCTGGCCGGGAACTCGACGCTCTCCCAGATGGGGTTCGCGCTGTCCTTCGGCATCGTGATCGCGGCGTTCGTCATGGCGATGGTGTTCACGCCGTCGCTCACGGCGCTGATCGGGCACGCCGCGTGGTGGCCGGGACACGGGGACCGCCGCAAGGGCTGACGTCCCGCGGTTCCGGCCCCCCGCCGGCGCGGTCCCTACCGCAGCCCGTGCCGGCGCGCCACCATGCGTTCCACCGCGCCCCGCGTCAGAACCCGGCGCAGCGCGAACACCAGCGGCGCGTTGCTGCCCACCGCGTACAGGGGGCGCGGCCGGGGCGCCTCGATCGCGGCGAGGACCGTCGCGGCCACCTTCGCGGCCGTGATGCCCCGCGCCTCGTTGGCGTTGAGCGCGGCCAGCATCGTGTCGTACGCGGCGCGGAACGGCGAGCCCTCGGCCACGTACTGGGTGCGCCGCTCGCTGATCCCGGTCGCGATGGAGCCGGGCTCGACCGTCGTGATGCCGACCCCGTACCCGGCGTACTCGCGCCGGGCCGCGTGCGCGAAGCCCTTGACCGCCGCCTTGGACGCGACGTACGAGGAGCGGTAGGCGAGCGGGAAGCTGGCCAGCATCGAGCCGACCATCACCACCCGGCCGCGCCGCCGCTCGCGCATGCCGGGCAGGACGAGCTGGCTGAGCCGGACCGCGCCGAGCACGTTGATCTGGAACAGCCGGCGCAGGGCGTCCATCGGCAGCTCCTCGAAGGGGCCGCTCTGGGACTCGCCCGCGTTGTTGACGAGCACGTCGACCGGTCCCGCGGCCGCCGCGCACGCCTCGATGCTCGCGTCGTCGGACAGGTCGAGCGCCAGGTAGGTCACGCCCTCGACCGGGTCGTTCACCTTCTCCGGGTCGCGGCTCGTGCCGTAGACCGTGTAGCCGCGCCGCACGAGAGCGGCGGCGACCGCCGCGCCGATGCCCGAGGAGGCGCCCGTCACGAGCGCGGTGCCGGCGCTCATGCGAGGCTCCGGGCGAGGGCGCGGCCCGCGGCGCGGCCGGAGAAGATGCAGCCGCCGAGGAAGGTGCCCTCGAGCGCGTTGTAGCCGTGCACGCCGCCGCCGCCGAACCCGGCCACCTCGCCGGCCGCGTACAGGCCGTCGAGGACCGTGCCGTCGGGGCGGACGACCTGCGAGTCCAGGTTCGTCTCCAGGCCGCCGAGCGTCTTGCGGGTCAGCAGGTTCAGCCGGACGGCGATCAGCGGGCCCTGCGCCGGGTCGAGCAGGCGGTGCGGCTTGGCGACGCGCGTGATGCGGTCGGGCAGGTAGGAGCGGGCGTTGCGCACCGCCATGAGCTGGAGGTCCTTCGAGTAGCCGTTGCCGACCTCGCGGTCGCGGGCCACGATCTCCCGCTCGACCTGCTCGTAGGCGACGGGCGCGTCGGGCGTCAGCTCGTTCATGCCCGCGACGAGGTCCTTCAGGTTGTCGCGCACGACGAAGTCCTCGCCGTGGTCGAGGAACGCCTGCACGGGGCCGGGCGCGCCCTTCTTGACGCGCTGGAGCACCAGCTTGAGGTCCTTGCCGGTGATGTCGGGGTTCTGCTCCGAGCCGGAGAGCGCGAACTCCTTCTCCACGATGGCCCGGGTCAGGACGAACCACGTGTGGTCGTGCCCGGTCCCGGTGATGTGCTTGAGCGTGGCGAGCGTGTCGTGCCCGGGGAACAGCGGCGCGGGCAGCCGCCTGCCCTCCGCGTCCAGCCACAGCGAGGACGGGCCGGGGATGATCCGGATGCCGTGGCCGGGCCAGATCGGGTCCCAGTTCTTCAGGCCCTCGGTGTAGTGCCACATGCGGTCACGGTTGACGAGGGACGCGCCCGCGCTCTCGCTGATCTCCAGCATGCGTCCGTCGACGTACGCGGGAACGCCGGTGACCATGGAGGCGGGCGCCGGGCCCATCCGCTCGACGGGCCAGTTCTTCCTGACCAGTTCGTGGTTGGCGCCGATGCCGCCGGAGGTGACGACGACGGCCCGGGCGCGCAGCTCGAAGTCGCCGACGGTCTCGCGGGAGGAGGCCACGCCGCGCGGTTCGTCCGACGGTTCGAGCAGACTGCCGCGCACGCCGACGACGGCCCCGTCCTCCACGATCAACTCGTCCACGCGATGGCGGTACTTGAAGGTGACGAGCCCGCGCGAGGCGGCCTCCAGGACCGGCTCCCGGAAGACCCGCACGACCTCGGGTCCGGTGCCCCAGGTGAGGTGGAAGCGCGGCACCGAGTTCCCGTGCCCGGTCGCGGTGCCGGAGCCGCGCTCGGCCCAGCCCACGTTGGGCGTGACCTTGAGCCCGAGCCCGTTCAGGTAGTCGCGCTTCTCGCCGGCCGCGAACCGCACGTACGCCTCGGCCCACTTGCGCGGCCAGTGGTCCTCGCGCTCGCGGTCGAAGCCGGCCGAGCCGAGCCAGTCGGCGAGCGCCAGTTCGTAACTGTCCTTGATCCCCATGCGCCGCTGCTCGGGGCTGTCCACGAGGAAGAGCCCGCCGAGCGACCAGAACGCCTGGCCGCCCAGGTTCGCCGCGTTCTCCTGGTCGACGAGCAGGACGCGCTTGCCGGCGCGGGTCAGCTCGTAGGTGGCGACGAGCCCGGCGAGCCCGGCTCCGACCACGATGACGTCCGCGCGGTCCGCGCCGTCCGGGGCACTGGTGTCACTCACGGGGTCTCCCTAGGGGTGCTGTAAGCGTTCAGTACGTTCATGAAGAGGGCGCGGCGCCGGTCGCGCACGGCCGGGTCGCCGGGCTGCATCAGGACCTGGACGGCCGTCCCGTCGTGCACGGCGACCAGGGCGTCGCCGAGGGCCTCCTCGTCGGGCACGCGCCGGCCGAGCCGGTCCAGGGACGCGACGAACACGGGCAGGAGCGCCTCGCGGATGGCGCGCTCGCGGGCGGCCATCACACGGCGCAGGCCCGGGGTGCGCAGCGCGTGCGCGGTGAACTCGGCGGTGATCCGGTACCAGGCCTCGTCCGGCGGCGTCGCGTCGACCGCCGCCCGCACGCCGGCCTCGGGGCCGCGCGCGCCGACCCCGGCGAGGGCGGCCCGCAGGTCGTCGAGCATGCGGGCCGAGCGCTCCTCCCACAGGGCGAGGAACAGCTCGTCCAGGGAGGAGAAGTTCGAGTAGAAGGCACCGCGGGTGAACCCGGCGCGGTCACAGACCTGCTCGACGGTGGTGCGGCCGAAGCCCTCGCGCGCGAACACCTCGAAGGCGGCGTCGAGCAGCCGCTGCCGGGTGCGGGCCCGGCGCCGGGTGACGGTGCCGGCCGTGGCGCCGGTGCCGTCGGGTGTGCCGGTCATCGTCGCCGCCTCCTGATCGGATGATCGGATACAGGAACGTATTCGATACGTTCATGTATCCACAAGAGGTGTGCACGGCACCGGGCACCGCCATCAGCGCCGGGCCGGGCCCGGTCAGGGCGTCCCGGTGGGGGATCAGCCGGTGAAGATCTCGATCAGCGACCACACCGCGAGCAGCAGCATGCACACGCCGCCCACCCGCTGCACGGTCTTCAGCGGCACCCGCTTGGCGATGAACCGGCCGGCGACCAGCGCGAGCGCGGACACCGACATGAGGGCGGCGGCGGAGCCGATGGCCGTGGACCAGGTGCCGTTCGTCGCGGCGAGGTTCGCGGTGGTGATCTGGGTCAGGTCGCCCCACTCGCTGATGAAGACAGCCGTGAACGCGGTGCCGTAGACCGGCCAGAACCCGGTGACGGTCCGGCCGCCCGCCTCGTCGTCCTCGTCGTCGTCGCCCCCGCCGCGCAGCAGCATGAACGCGCCGAAGCCGAACAGCAGCGCCGACACCAGCTTCACGATCCAGCCGGGCAGCAGGGAGAGCAGGGAACCGGCACCGACGGCGATGGCGACATGCACGATGAACGCGCTCGAGGTCCCGAACCACACGTACAGCGGCTTCATCCGCGTACCCATGGCCAGCGAGGCGAACATGGTCTTGTCGGGCAGTTCGGCCAGGAAGATCAGCCCGAAGGCGGTGACGATCGCCAGGGGGTCGAGATGCATCGGGGGGACTTTCTGTGGGGGCGGCCGGATCGCCGTGAACCCACCCACTGCGCGGGGAGGACCACTCGACCCGGCAGCGTCGGACACACGGCACACAGGGGTGTGCGCCGCGTCGTACTGCTACTGCCTGGTCGAAGGTCTCGCCCGCCCGCGCCGCATCCGGCACGGGCCCGGCCACCGGGAACCCGGGGGTTCCAGTGTGTCGACGACCGGTTCGCGGGGCTACTCCCCTTCGCTTGCTCCGTCAAGGGTACACGCCGCCGTCCCGCCCGCCGCCGCGCCGCAGCCGCGCACGGGCCCCCGCGGGCACCCCGCGCCGCCGCCGCACCTGCGGCCGTACGGGCACCGGCTGCGGGCTGACCGGGCCGCCCGTGTGGTGCTCGATGTGGATGCCGTGGAACACGAGCCGGGTCAGGCTCAGCGCGATCAGCGCCTCCGCCCAGTAGAAGGCGGCGTAGTCGAGGACCGAGCCGTTGGGCGGGCTGCCCGGCGCCGCGCTCCGCAGCCCCACCAGCGCGAACAGTGTCGCCGCCATCCAGCCGAGCGCCGGCCACACCAGCCCGCGCCGCTGCCGCACCACGAGCTGCGAGGCCAGCAGCACCGAGAGCGCGATCGCCCACATCGCCGTGATGATGAACCACGCCATGATGAACGTGGACCGGGACCGCCTCATCTGCGTGTCGATCAGCGCCACCCCGGCCTCGTACCGCTTCGCCCGCGTGTCCAGCGAGAAGTTGGGGTCCGTGTCCCGCACCGTCAGCCGCAGCGGCACCGCCGTGCGCGCGTCCCCGCCGAGCGTCGCGGTGAGCCCGAGCACCGCCGTGTACCGGTCGAACGGGTAGTCCGACAGAGCCCCGGCGGTCAGCGGCACCGCCACCTCGCGCAGCAGCGTCACACTGCTCTGCTTGAACGTGACCTCCTCCTGGCCCGGCGCGTTCGTCACGAGCACGACGTCCTTCTTCGGCAGGCCCTGCGCGTCGGCGAACCGCCCGGTCGCCGACACGGTCAGCTGGATCCGGGCCACCCGCTCGCCCGGATCGGTGCGGCGCACCTCGGCCGCCACCTCGATCCGGTCGGCGGCCCTGCTGCCCACGACGAGGGCCCGCTCGCGCGCGTCCCGCTCGTCGAAGTAGAGCGCGATACCGGCCGCGATCAGCGCGATGAGGCACAGCATCCCGACGGCCCCCCACGACCACCAGCGCCGTCGCTGCCGGGCGCCGACTGCGCGGCGGGGCGGGCGGGTCGGGGGAGGCATGCTCCGATCCTGGGCACGCGGGGCGCGGCCCGCCACACGGAGGGCGTCAATCGTGGCGTCGGGCGGCGTGCGGTTCGAGGAACTCCAGCCGGTTGCCGAACGGGTCCGCCGCGTAGAAGCGGTCGTGCCCGGGGAACGTGTCGTCCCACGTCACCTTGTGCCCGCCCGCCTCCAGCCGGGCGGCGAGCGCCCGCAGCGAGCGGACCAGGATCCCCGGGTGCGCCTTGCGGGCCGGGGCGAAGTCCCGCTCCACCCCCAGATGCACCTCGAGGCCGCCGCCGCGGAACCAGCATCCGCCGCGCGCCGCAAGGACCGGCGGCTTCGTCAGCTCCGCCATGCCGAGCACCCCGCCCCAGAACTCGCGGCACCGCTCCTCCCCGCCGGCCGGGATCGCCAGCTGGACGTGGTGCAGCCCGACGAACCCGGGCTCGGGCGTCTCCGGTTCTGCGGGGGCCGGAGTGCGGGGTGCTGTCATGGCGGGCTCCTCGGGGCGTGTGTCGTGGTGTCCGTGCTGGTGTCCGTGGTGGGGTCCGTGGGGGTGTCCGGGCTGGTGCCGACGTAGGGGACGTGTCCGCGGGCGCGGCGGTTCACACGCCGCGCCCGCGGCGGGCCCGTCGCGTCACAGGCCGCCGAGCACCTGGTGGGCGAGCAGCCCGGTGCCCGCGTCCCGGAACGGCCTGAGGGCCAGCCGTATCAGGGCGAGCGGATGGTCGTCGCCCGCGACGCGGTTGGTGCTGAGCACGCCGCAGCGCAGACACCGGTGCACCAGCAGCCACTCCCCGTCCGGCCGCACCGCGACGCACAGCGCCTCCATCCGCCCCCGGCATCCGGCGGCGCGGTCGCCCGGGGTCCGGGCGTCCACGTGCAGGCTGGTCAGACAGGTCGGGCAGTGGTTGCGGTGCCCGGTGCCGGGTGCGTCCGGCGACACGTCGAGCCGGCACCCGGCGCACCGGAAGGCGTGCGCCCGGTGCCCGCCGCGCGCATGGAGCACGTCCTTGCGCCGCTGCGGCCGGCGCCGCCCGTCCTCAGGCCGCGTACGTCGGGCCATGCCGCTCTCCTCCCTCTCCGCGCTGCGCTCCCGGCCCCCTCACAGCGATCCGAACGGCTCGAGCGGGAACGGAGGCTGGGCGAGCGGGCGGACGGCCATGCGCATCAGCACGAGCCGGTTGTCGTCCCGGCCGACCGGCCGCGAGGTGAGCGCGTCGCAGCGGACGCAGCGGTGGATGACCGTCCAGTCGCCCGTGGGCAGGACGGCGATGGAGATCGGCACCATCCGGCCGTGACAGCCGCCGGAGGTGTGCCGGGCGTGCAGACAGGACGGGCAGTGGTGGCGTGCCGGGGCGACGGCAGGTGCGGTCAGCCCGCACCAGGCGCAGACGAATCCGTCGCCGTGCGACGTGCCGGTGGTGGGGTGCGGGGCGGGGCGCTGGGTGGGGTGCGGAGTGGTGTGACGGATGGACACCCGGTGGGCTCCTTGCTGAGAGACGAGGCATGACAGCAAGAGCAGGCCGAGCGGTCTCGACGGGCGCAGGCCCGTACGGACGCGCACGCGTGGTGCGACGGATCCGGACGAACGCTCACACGGAGCTGCGAGGCGCGCTCGGCGCGGGCCGGGTCATCAAGACACCCCTCCAAGGGCACGGAACGAGAAAGCCGATCGGGACGACCGGCCCACCGTAGGCCCGCGAAGACCCCCCGGGCCACTGCTTTTCCGGCGTCCCGGCCGCCCACCGGGATGCGGCACCGCCGGCTCGGCACGCCGCCGTGCCTCGGCGATACTCGACAACGACCGCACGCAGCAGGACCGCCGACGACGGGGGAGTACGACCATGAGGGCCAAGGCACGAACGACCGCACTGATCACGCCGGTTGACCCGGAAGCACAGAACGAGGCGAAGGCCCTCGCGGCCGCGGGCCACACCGTCAAGGCCGTCCGCCGCCTCCGCAAGGGCTCCGAACTGAGCCTGCTCACGGCCACGGTGGCGGTGGACCTCCTGACCGAGGGCCACACCCTTCCCACGACCTACGCCGAGGCCGCCGACGCCCTGCCCCTCGCCGACGCCCCCCTGGCCGCGGAACTGACCTCCCTGCTCGCCGAAGCCGACACCAACGCCGCGATCAGACGCCTCCGCGAACGAACCGACCTGGACCTCCTCGGCGGCCACCACCTGGTCACCGAGCTGAACGGGCGCAGGGACACGCCGTAGCCACCCGCTCGCGGCCGGCCCGGCCCGGGGTCACCCGCAGGCCGTCGTCGCCGCGTGAACGGCGAAGGGCTCCCGCCGACGCGAGGTCGGCGGGAGCCCTCGGCTTGCCTGCCGGTGAAGGGTGAGAAGACGATCACGAGCAGGACATCAGGTTCCCCTGTGCGGTCAGGGGTTGAGCAGCAGCGCGTTCGTGCGCTCCTTGGCGGCGGCGTAGCGCTTGGCGACGTCCTGCCAGTTGACGACGGCCCACATGGCCTCGATGAAGTCGACCTTCTGGTTCTTGTACTGCAGGTAGAAGGCGTGCTCCCAGGCGTCGAAGACGAGGATGGGCGTGGAGCCCTGTCCGACGTTGCCCTGGTGGTCGTAGACCTGCTCGACGATCAGGCGGCCGGAGAGCGGCTCGTAGGCGAGGACGCCCCAGCCCGAGCCCTGCGTCGTGGCGGCGGCCTTGGTGAGCTGGGCCTTGAAGCCGGCGAAGGAGCCGAAGTACTCGGTGATGGCGTCCGCGAGCTCGCCGACGCCGTCGGCGGCGGTCGGCTCGCCGCCGCCGCCGTCCTTCGGGCTGTTCATGTTGTGCCAGTAGATCGAGTGGAGGATGTGGCCGGAGAGGTGGAAGGCGAGGTTCTTCTCCAGGCCGTTGATCGAGCCCCAGGATTCCTTGTCACGCGCTTCGGCGAGCTGCTCCAGGGTGTCGTTGGCACCCTTCACGTACGCGGCGTGGTGCTTGTCGTGGTGCAGCTCGATGATCTGCGGATTGATGACCGGTTCGAGCGCCGCGTAGTCGTACGGAAGCTCCGGCAGCGTGTAGATCGCCATCTCCAACACCCTCACGTTATTGCGACTGGTATGCAGCTGCACGCTAGCAGCAGGAAAGACGCGGTGCGATGCGGCGTTGGACCTAGGACCAGGGGGGTGCGCTGTCACGGGCCGTGCGGGGCCTGCGCGGACCGGTCGCCGGGTGCGGGGCTCGCCGCCTGCGCCTTGGGGTGGTGCGAGGCCACGGTGAACAGGCGCGGCTGCACGTCGGTGGCGACGAGCTGCATCCGGCTGCTGGACGGGCGGTCCGCCGCCTCCGTCTTGTTGCACATATATTGCAAGTGCAGGTTGCATGCAGAAGGAGGCCGTGGTGAGCGCACCGGTGGTGCTGGGGATCGAGTCGTCGTGCGACGAGACCGGCGCGGGCATCGTGAGGGACGGAAAGCTGCTGGCCCACGTGGTGGCGTCGAGCATGGACGAGCACGCGCGCTTCGGCGGCGTGGTCCCCGAGATCGCCTCGCGCGCCCACCTCCAGGCGTTTACGCCGGTCGTGCGACAGGCCCTGTCCGAGGCCGGACTGCGCCTCGGCCAGATCGACGCGGTCGCCGTCACCACCGGACCGGGCCTGTCGGGAGCGCTCCAGGTCGGGCTGGCCGGGGCGAAGACCCTCGCGTACGCGGCCGGGGTGCCGCTGTACGGGGTGCATCACCTGGCGGGCCACGTCGCCGCCGACACCCTGGAGCATGGCCCGCTGCCCGAACCCTGCGTCGTCCTGATCGTCTCCGGCGGGCACACGTCGCTGCTCCTGGTCCGGGACCTGGTGCGCGAGCCGATCCTGCACCTGGGCGACACCCTCGACGACGCGGCCGGCGAGTGCTTCGACAAGGTCGCCCGCATCCTCGGCCTGCCCTACCCGGGCGGCCCCGCCATCGACCGCGCCGCGCAGACCGGCGATCCAGGCGCGGTCGCCTTCCCCCGCCCCCTGACGAAGGGCGGCGACGACCCGTACGCGTTCTCCTTCTCCGGCCTCAAGACGGCCGCCGCCCGCTGGGTGGAACAGCACCGGCAGCGCGGCGAGGAGCCGTCGGTCGCCGACGGCGCGGCCGCGCTCCAGGAGGCGGTCGCCGACGTCCTCACCCGCAAGGCCGTGCGCGCCTGCCGCGACCACGACGTGCGCACCCTGATCGTCGTCGGCGGCGTGGCCGCGAACTCCCGGGTCCGCGCGCTGGCCGAACAGCGCTGCGCCGCGGCCGGGATCGAGCTGCGGGTGCCGCCGATGACGCTGTGCACGGACAACGGCGCGATGATCGCGGCGGTCGGCGACCTGCTGGTCCGCTCCGGCGCCCGCCCGGCCCCGCTGGAGGTGTCCATCGACCCGTCCGCCCCCCTGGAGTACGCCTCCCTGACCCCGCTCCCCGCCCCGGCGCCGCGAGCCGCCTGATGACCGCAGCCGTGCGCGCCGGGGACACCGGGGGTCAGGCGCCGGGAGCGAAGAGCTCGGCGAGGAGTGCTGCGCCGTCTGCGGGGGCGCGCACCTCCATGTGGAGGTGCGGACCGTCAAGGTGGAGACGGAAGTCGAAGAAGGGGCAGCATCGCTGCTCCGCAGCGGCCAGTTCGGCCACCTTCGCCGCCCGTGCGACGGGCAGCGTCAGCCGCAAGCCCTCCGGTATCGGTGAGCGGGCCGCACCGTCCACTGCCTCGCGCCATTGAGCGGCTCGCTCCTCCAAGCCGTTGCCGTCCAACGAGCAGGCGACCGGGGCGGTACGCCACGGCTCGGCCTCGGTGGCGCGCCGACTTGGAGAGAGTTCCGCGTCCACCGGCCCACTGCCGGCTGCCGCGCTCGGTGAGAGGAAGCCGCACTCGGGGTCGCAGCGGCCGGTGCGATCAGGGAGCGCGTCCAGGTGCCTCAGCGCCTGGTGCAGCGAGGTGGTCAGAGCGGCCAGTTCCGTGAGGCGAAGCCGCGCTTCCGTCAGGCGGGCGGCGATCCGCGGGCGCAGGTCTTCCTTCACGTCCTTGCAGGCGCCTGCCTCCCAGACCGAGAGCAGCTCCCCGATCTCGTCGAGCGGTAGGCCCAGGTGCTTGGCCGCGCCGATGAACGCCAGGCGCTCGACGGCGTCCTCGCCGTACACGCGGTAGCCAGAAGCTGTCCGACCGGCTGGCAGAAGCCCGGCGTCGTCGTAGAAACGCAGGGTCGTGGCCGGTACGCCGGAGCGCTCGGCGAGCCGGGAGATCCGCATCGTGCTCATGCCTCCGACGGTAGAGCCTCGACCCGGGTCGAAGGTCAAGCCCGCATCCGGCATCCGGGCCCGATCGGGAGAGACGGCAGTGCGCCGGGGGCGGACAGGACAGACCTGGCGAGCTACGGCCTGAGGAAGCGGGGCAGGCTGAGGCGCATGGTCACCGCCGCCCCGTTGTCGTATCCCCGGTGTAGCGTCCGGGCCGAAGTCGGGTTCATGTTCTGCGGTCGACGGAGGCGGGCGGATGACGAGTACGGCAGGCGTCGGAGGACAAGCGCGGCGGGTGAACGCCGAACTCGACGCGCTCAAGGGTGCGTTGGACCACCAGCGCGCGCACGTCCTCGGGATCCTCGAAGGGCTCTCGGAGGATGATCTGCGGCGGCCGGTGCTGCCCAGCGGCTGGAGCTGCCTGGCCTTGCTGCGCCACCTCACCCTGGATGTCGAACGTTTCTGGTTCCCCGGGGTGATCGCGGGCGAGCCGGATGTGGCTGGGCAACTCGCGGCAGGGGCGGAGGCGCACTGGTACGTGCCCGAGGGGATGACCAGCGGCGAGGTCTTCGCCGACTACCGGGCGGCCATCGCCCGCGCGGACGCGGTGCTCGCCGCTGCCGGCCCGGAGCAGGAGCCCGCCGCGTGGCCCGTGGAGATCTGGCCGGCCTGGCGGCTGCCTGACGTGCGGCGCATCGTGATCCATGTGCTCACCGAAGTCGCCTGCCATTGCGGCCACTTGGACGCGGCACGCGAACTCATCGACGGCACCACCTGGCTCGGCGGCAACCCTTACGCCGGATAGTCCTGTGACGTCACGCCCTGATCAATCTGGGACGGGCCTCTGGACGTCCGTATTGAAGGATGCGCGGTAGAACTTCACGCATGCGCGCCAAGTCCTCTGCCGGGGCACGAAGCAGCGCCTCGACGACAGGGTCGGTCAGTCCGATGGCGTCCAGCGACTCCGGATCCAAGGTGACCCGCAGCATGTCGTCGTCCAGCTGCACCTCACGTACGCAGCCGTAGGCAGTGCCCTGGTCAGGTGTGACGAGACAGTGCGTGTCGGGCTCGTCGACGTCGCACATGAACATCAGCGAGAACCCGTCCTCGTCGTCCGACTCCGCCACGCCTGCCATCAGGCAGTCATCCATTTCTGGATCATCGAGTCCGCACGCCACCAGCGCCGTGAACCTGTACGTCATGCAGGCGTTCTAGCACTGAGGTCCGACGGTCGGCAGGGGGTGGCTCATCACGCTCGCCATGATGTGCCCGCGGCCGGGAGCGGCGCCCCCACGCACCTGGTAGATCGG
>NZ_WWIA01000207.1 GCF_009870065.1 Streptomyces sp. SID5785
GGGCCCTGCCGCTGCCGACGCCCGCCTCCGTCGTCGCCGCCCTCGTGGGCTCGGCCGCGGGCGGCGCCGCGGCGGGCGCCCTGACCGGCCTGGGCACGGACGGCGCGCTGCTCGGCCTCGGCGCCGGTGCCTTCGCCCTGATCGGCCACCGCGTCGCCTCGTACGACTACCCGTCGCGCTTCGTGCACATGACGGCGGGCGTCGCGCTGCCGCTCGCCGCGTCCGCCCCGGCCGTCTGGCTGCTGGGGCGCGCCCTGGCCTGACGCGGCGAGAAGCGCACACACGGCCGCGGGCTCTGATCGACAAGTTGGGAACAAGTCGGCCGGGGCCCGCCGCCGTGTGCCGGGCGGCACGTACGCTCGCGGCAGGAACCACTTCCGGCGCGGGGGACACAGGGGTCAGCCGGGGGAGAGCACACCATGGGGGAGCTTCCGGGCCATGCGCGCACTGCGAATACTGCTGATCATCGTCGTCGTCCTCGGCGGCCTCTTCGTGATCGCCGACCGGATCGCCGTCAACCTGGCGGAGAGCAAGGCGGCCGACAAGCTGCGCACCGGTGAGGGCCTCGCGAGCGAGCCCAGCGTGAACATCAAGGGCTTCCCGTTCCTCACCCAGGTGCTCGGCGGCTCCCTCGACGACGTCGAGATCGGCATCGAGGACTACGAGGCGAAGTCCGGCGGCGACACGATCCGCATCGCGGACCTGGACGCCGAGATGCACGGCGTGAAGTTCGACAGCAGCTACAGCTCCGCCACCGCCGAGTCCGCCACCGGCACCGCCCGCATCTCCTACGACGAGCTGCTCAAGGCCGTCCGCAAGCAGGATCCGGCGCCGGTCGCCCCCGGCGTGACGGCGAAGATCGACGGTCTCGCGTACGGCGGCGGCAGCAAGGTCAAGGTGCTGCTCGCGGTGAAGACGCCGATCGGCACCGTGCACCCGACGGTGCTGAGCGAGCTCCAGGTCAAGGGCGGCAAGGTCTCGGCGCGGGCGGACAGCCTGCCGAAGGTCGGCGCGTTCGACGTGGCGGAGGGCCGGGTGCGGGCCGTGACCGACTTCCAGCAGGCGATCGACGACCTGCCCGCGGGCATCGAGCTGGACAAGGTCGAGGCGGTCAAGGACGGCCTCGAGATCACGGTGAAGGGTTCGGATCTGGACCTCGTCGGGTAGGCACGGAGGAGGCCCCGGAGCGGACCCGGTCCGCGATGCGAGACGAGGGCGTCCGCACAGCAGAAGGGCGGCGCACCGCCCCGGCCCCGGAGGCCCGCGACAGCGGCCCCGGGGCGCTCTCTGTCTCGGATAGTGGATGATCCTGTCTCAGGATCCGACACGCCGGTGACAGGCACCCCGTGCCGTCCTTACGATCGGACGCATGATGCAGCAGGCGGAATTCACGAAGCGGCGGGCAGTGGACCTGTGCCGCGTCGCCGCCATGCTCTGTCGCACTGCCTGAGCGGGCCCTCCGGCGACCGCGCCGGCCCCCCGCTTTCCCCCAGGACCCCTCGAGACGACTCGGGGTCACCCGTGCGTCCCCGCACACTCCCGTTCCGCATGCCCCCGCAACTGCCCCGGAGGAACACAGCATGAGCCGCAGCGACGTCCTGGTAGACGCCGACTGGGTCGAGGCCAACCTCGACAACGCGAACGTGGCGATCGTCGAGGTCGACGAGGACACGGCCGCGTACGACAAGAACCACATCAAGAACGCGATCCGCATCGACTGGACCAAGGACCTCCAGGACCCGGTCCGCCGCGACTTCATCGACCAGGAGGGCTTCGAGAAGCTCCTGTCGGCGAAGGGCATCGGCAACGACACGACGGTCGTCCTCTACGGCGGCAACAACAACTGGTTCGCCTCGTACGCGTACTGGTACTTCAAGCTCTACGGCCACCAGGACGTGAAGCTCCTCGACGGCGGCCGCAAGAAGTGGGAGCTCGACTCCCGCGACCTGGTCGACGGCGCGCAGGTGCCGAACCGTCCCGCCACGCAGTACAAGGCCAAGGCCCAGGACACCTCGATCCGTGCCTTCCGCGACGACGTCGTCAACGCGATCGGCACCCAGAACCTGGTCGACGTCCGCTCCCCCGACGAGTTCTCGGGCAAGCTGCTCGCCCCGGCCCACCTGCCGCAGGAGCAGTCCCAGCGCCCGGGCCACGTCCCGTCGGCCCGCAACATCCCGTGGTCGAAGAACGCCAACGACGACGGCACCTTCAAGTCCGACGAGGACCTCAAGGCCCTCTACGAGGACGAGCAGGTCGACCTGGCGAAGGACTCCATCGCCTACTGCCGCATCGGTGAGCGCTCGGCCCTGACCTGGTTCGTGCTGCACGAGCTGCTCGGCGTCGACAACGTCAAGAACTACGACGGTTCCTGGACCGAGTACGGCTCGCTGGTCGGCGTGCCGATCGAGCTCGGCGCCAACAAGTAAGCAAGCCCGCCCCTCCAGGTCCAACTGACCTTTTCCCAGCAGGAGTTACGTATGTGTGGAGCGAAGGCCGGCGGCCCCGACGCCTCGACGATCAAGCCCGGTGAGACCACGATCCAGGGCCAGGTGACCCGCGACGGCGAGCCGGTGACGGGGTACGTCCGTCTCCTCGACTCGACCGGCGAGTTCACCGCGGAGGTGCCCACCTCCGCCACGGGCCAGTTCCGCTTCTACGCGGCCGAGGGCACGTGGACGCTGCGCGCCCTGGTCCCGGGCGGCACGGCGGACCGCACGGTCGTCGCCAGCACCGGCGGGCTCGCGGAGGTCGCGATCGCCGTGTGACGGCGGCGCCGCGGCGCACTCGAACGGCTGAAGGGCCGCACCCCAGGGGGTTGGACGCCACTGGACGGGGTGCGGTCCTTCGGCTTGTCCCGGACCGGCGTGCGGACCCCTGCCGGGGCTACCCTGGAAGCATGCTGGCCCGGCGCAAGCACCTGTACTTCCTGATGATGGGCGTCTGCATCGCGCTCTTCGTCCTGGCCTGGGCCGTCGTACGCCTGTGGTCCGTGCCGGCCGCCGTCGCCATGTGCGTGGTCGCCATGGTCATCCCGCCCGTCGCCGCGATCACCGCGAACCGGCGCGGCCCCGACGACCGCTGGTGGGACGACCCGTCCGGGGACGAGCAGTCCGACGCGTGGTGGGACGAACTGGACGGGAAGAAGCACCGGCGCCGCTGACGCCGGGCCGGCCTGACCGTCGGGCAGGGACTTCAGGCCACGGCGTGGCTGATTCGTGATCAATTGACGGGCAACCCTGCGAGGTTGCTGTGGGTCTCCTGGGCGCGCGGATACGGAATCCGCGCTTCGAGTTCCGTGGGGGGACCCGTTGGATGACGTAGAAGTTCCGAGAACGGAGCCTCAGGCACCACCGCCCGGGGCACCGCAGGCCGAGCCCCCGGCCCCGGCCCCGGCCGAGCCGTCCGTCCCGGCCCGTCGGGCGCGCCGCCGAGGGCGCACCGCCGCGCTGATCGCCTGCGCCGCCGTGCTCGGCGCCGTCGCGGGCGTCTGCACCGGATACACCGTGCAGGCGGACCGCGATCCCGACCCGCTGCCGCCGCTCGCCCAGCAGGCGATGACGCAGGCCGGGGGCGGCAAGCCGCCCGAGAAGCTGTCCGCCGCACAGGACCGCCGCGTCCGCACCGACGGCGACCTGCGCAAACTGCTGCTGCCGCGCCCCGCGGGGACGCAGAAGGCGGACGCCGACCAGGGCTGGCTCGACCAGTACGGCTACGCCGAGTACTTCAAGGCGCCGGACGCCATGTTCGAGGAGCTGTCCCGCGGTTCCTACCGGCGGGCCGCGCTGAGCGTCTGGGAGAAGGGCAACGCCCTGACCGAGATCCACCTCGTCCAGTTCCGTGACGACAAGGAACTCGGCTCGCGCGACTTCCTCACCGGCCAGCAGTCGTACATGGGCGGCAGCAAGTGGGCGGGCAACCCGGGCGAGGCCGTTCCCGGCAGCGACACCGGCCGTCTGTACGTCTACGACCACCCGCAGACCAAGGCCGGTTACCTGCCGCTGTACACGTCCCGGGCACTCGCCGCGCGCGGCGACATCGTCATGGACATCTGGATGTACGACAGCAAGCCGATCCCGAAGAAGACCGCGATGGCCCTCGCCGAGCGACAGCTGGAGCGCCTGTGACCGACCAGAACCCGCCCGCGCAGGCACCCGGCACGGACCGGCCCGCTCCCGACCTGCCCGTCACGGCTCCGACCGCCGTCATCGCCACCGCCACCGCCACCACCGACGCTGCCGACGCCTCGGCCGCCCCGCGCAGGCGCGGCCGCGTGCTCACGCTCGTCGGCGCCGCCGTGGTCGTCCTCGCGGTCGCCGGCGGCAGCACCCTCACCGTCCTGACGGTGGGCGACGCCGACCGCACGGTCCGCGCCGACGTGTGGGGCGACCCCGTGGCGCAGAAGCAGCGCACCGGCGGCACCGGCAAGGAGGACCTCAGGAAGCGGCTGCTGCCCGTGCCCGAGGAGTACGGCCCCGGGCCGGACATCGACGAGTTCGGCAACGACGACGTGATCGGCGGCCGGCAGGCCGTCGCCCGTCTCAAGGCGGGCGTCGACGACCTGCCCGCCCGCCAGCGCGAGTCCCAGCGCAAGGCCATCGACAAGCTCAAGGTCAAGGGCCTGGCGATGCGCAGCTACTCCGCCGACTCCTCCGACCTCGTCGTCGAGATCCAGCTCGCCCAGCTCGAGAACCGGCAGGCGGGCCGCGATCTCAAGTCCTTCCGTACGCAGTTCCTGCGCGCGCTCGGCGTCTTCACCAAGGGGCCGACGATCAAGGGGCACCGCACCGCGGACTGCTTCCGCGCCCCCCAGGACAAGGACACCGACCTCGGCCTGCTCATCTGCAACGCGTACGAGGACGACCTCATGGTCTCCGCGACCGCGTACGGCCCCAAGTCGCTGGACACCAAGGCCGTCGCCTCCCTGGTGGCACAGCAGCTCGACCACATCTCGTCGCGGGGGGAGCTCGTATGACCCAGTCACTCCAGCCGGAGCAGCAGCAGCCGGAGGCGCCCGGGCCGCAGGAGGCACCGGGACCGCAGGAGGCGCCCGCCGTGCCGCCGCCCCCGCCGGCCGCCGCACCCGTACCTCTCGCCCCGCCCGTTCCTTCCGTTCCTCCCGTACCGCCCGCGCCGAAGGACCGCCGGGTGCTGCGGGCCGTGCTGCGCTGGACCGCCGCCGTGGTCGTCTTCGCGGCCGTGGGCGCGGGCGCCGCGTACGGCGTCACGGAGCAGACCCGCGGCGACCTGCCGGGCCTCGCCACCGAGGACGACGGCCGCTGGGAGTATCCGCACCTCGTGAAGCCGCCGCTGCCCGCGGGCGCCCCGGCGGCCTTCGCCGAGGAGAACACCCGCGAGGAGCACTACGCCGACCTGCGGGGACTCGTCCTGCCCGCGCCTAAGGGCGCACGGCAGGACAAGGAGATGGCCGGCCGGGACGGCTGGCTGTCCACGGCGGCGTACCTCGAGCTCTTCGCGAAGGACGCGCGCGGCGACCTGAAGCAGTCGCTCGCCGACGGCGGTCTGCGGCACATCGCCGGCCGCGGCTGGACCATGCCGGACGGCACGCACACTCGGATCTACCTGCTGCAGTTCGACACCAGCGCGTTCGCCCGCGCGCACCTGGGGGACCTGGCCGCCGCCGCGGCCGCCTATCAGGACGCGCCCGACGTCGAGGAGTACCTCCGCGGCGCGGGCAGCGGATCCAAGGTCCGCTACACGACGATGCGGGTCTTCGACGAGCAGGCGCCGTACGGCGCCGAGCACCTGCGGGTGGCCCGCATGCAGGCCGGTGACGTCGTCGGGTTCGTCGTCGTCTCGGGGAAGAAGGGCGTGCCCCGGGTCCCGTTCGACCAGACGGCGGTGCTGCAGAACCAGCTGCTCGGCTGACCCGGGGACGGACCTCGCCGAGAGCGCCGGACCCCGCACGACTAGAGTGGGGTCCGGCTCTGTGTCCACCTACGTCCGCTAGTCCGCTAGTGCCGCTCACCGAGGAGCATCCGTGCTTGAGGCCTTCTTCTCCGCTCTGCTCGTCCTGGTCTGCGTCGGCGTCCTCGCCTTCGCCGGTCTGACCGTGAAGAAGCTGTACCAGGGCCAGCGCTGACCCCCGTCGAGGAAAGCCCCAGATCATGATCGAGATCCCGTCCGACCTGAACCCCGAGCTCGTCCCGCTCGCCTTCCTCCTGGGCAACTGGGCGGGGGCCGGCGTGACCGACTTCCCCGGAGCCGAGAAGGCCAATTTCGGCCAGGAGGTCTCCTTCACCCACGACGGGCGGGACTTCCTCGAGTACCAGTCGCACACCTGGATCCTCGACCAGGACGGCAACAAGGTGAAGCCGCTCGAGTCCGAGCACGGCTTCTGGCGCATCGGCGCCGACCGCAAGGTCGAGGTCGTCATGGTCCGTGACGACGGCGTCGTCGAGGTCTGGTACGGCGAGCTGGCGGACAAGAAGCCGCAGATCGACCTGGCCACCGACGCGGTGGCCCGCACGGCGGCCTCCGGCCCCTACAGCGGCGGCAAGCGGCTGTACGGCTACGTCAAGGGCGACCTGATGTGGGTCGGCGAGAAGCAGACCCCCGAGGTCCCGCTCCGCCCCTACATGTCGGCACAGCTCAAGAAGGTCGTGTCGCCCGAGGACGTCGCGGAGATGGCCCGCAACCTGCCGGACATGCCGGACGACGGCATCGCTTTCTTCAAGTAGTCATACACTCGGCGGTGTGGTGAGCACCGACTGGAAGAGCGACCTGAGGCAGCGCGGCTACCGGCTGACGCCGCAGCGCCAGCTTGTCCTCGAAGCCGTCGACACCCTGGAGCACGCGACCCCCGACGACATCCTGTGCGAAGTGCGCAGGACGGCGTCGGGGGTCAACATCTCCACGGTCTACCGGACGCTCGAGCTCCTCGAGGAGCTCGGCCTGGTCTCCCACGCCCACCTCGGGCACGGCGCGCCCACGTACCACCTGGCCGACCGGCACCACCACATGCACCTGGTCTGCCGCGACTGCACGAACGTGATCGAGGCCGATGTGGCCGTCGCCGCCGAGTTCACCGCCAAGCTGCATGCCGAGTTCGGCTTCGACACCGATCTCAAGCACTTCGCCATCTTCGGGCGGTGCGCGGACTGCACCCGGGCCGCAGCGGAGCAGCCCCCGCAGGAATAAGCGCGTCCGGGCCGTCGTCGTAGTCTGTGTGACCATGCAGCGACACTCCCCGCACAGCCCCCTGCTGACCCTGCCCGGCGCCGTCCCCGGCGAGGGCGTGGACGAGGGCGTCGCCGCGCACTACGGCGACCTGTTCCGTGAGCAGCGCGCCCTGGCCGACGGCACCGGTGTCGTCGACCTCTCGCACCGCGGCGTCCTCACCGTGACCGGCGAGGACCGGCTCAGCTGGCTGCACCTGCTGCTCACCCAGCACGTCAGCGACCTGCCGCCGGGCCAGGCGACCGAGGCGCTGGTGCTGTCCGCCAACGGGCACATCGAGCACGCCCTGTACCTCGTCGACGACGGCACCACGACGTGGGCGCACATCGAGCCCGGCACCCAGGAGGCGCTCCTCGGCTACCTGGAGTCGATGAAGTTCTTCTACCGCGTCGAGGTCGCCGACCGCACCGACGCGTTCGCCGTCGTCCACCTGCCCGCCGGTTCCATCGCCCCGGTCCCGGACGGGGTGGCCGTGCGCGAGACGGCGTACGGCCGCGACCTGTTCCTGCCGCGCGGCGACCTCGAGGCGTACGCGAAGGAGAACGGCCCGGCGGTCGGCCTGCTCGCCTACGAGGCGCTGCGCGTCGAGCAGCACCGACCCCGTCTCGGCCTGGAGACCGACCACCGCACGATCCCGCACGAGCTCGGCTGGATCGGCTCGGCCGTCCACCTCCAGAAGGGCTGCTACCGGGGCCAGGAGACCGTGGCCCGCGTCCAGAACCTGGGCAAGCCGCCGCGCCGCCTCGTCTTCCTGCACCTCGACGGCAGCGATGTGCACCTGCCGCCGCACGGCGCGGAGGTCCGGCTCGCGGCGGACGGCCCCGAGGGACGCAAGATCGGCTTCGTCACGACCTCGGCCCGCCACCACGAGCTCGGCCCGATCGCGCTGGCCCTGGTGAAGCGGAACGTCCCGCTGGACGCCCCGCTGCTCGCCGAGACCACGGCCGCCGCGCAGGAAGCGGTCGTCGAGCCGTAGAGCACCGCTCGAGTCCCGCTGGAGCCTCGCCGGAGTCCGGTCTACAGCTCCAGCAGGACCGTGAACGGGCCGTCGTTCGTCAGGGACACCCGCATCTGCGCCCCGAACCGGCCCGTCGCCACGGTCGCGCCCAGCGCCCGCAGCTGCGCCACGACCTCCTCGACGAGCGGCTCGGCGACCGGCCCCGGCGCCGCCGCGTTCCAGGTGGGCCTGCGGCCCTTGCGGGCGTCCCCGTAGAGCGTGAACTGGCTGATGACCAGCAGCGGAGCGTCGATGTCGCTGCACGAGCGCTCGTCGCCCAGCATCCGGATCGACCACAGTTTGCGGGCCAGCTGGGCGGCCTTCTCCTTCGTGTCCTCGTGCGTGACCCCCACGAGGACGCACAGTCCCTCGCCCCGGATCTCGCCGACCGTCTCGCCCTCGACGACGACGCTCGCGCCGTCCACTCTCTGCACCACTGCACGCATACGGTCATCATGCCGTGCCGCCCGCTGCCCGTTCGGACGGCCTCCCGAACCCCCCATCCGGGGCCGATATGGGGCACTCGCACACTAAGCGGCCATCCGGAGTGGCACCATGCTTCCACGTGGTGCGCCAGGGGCGTACGGCGCCGGTCCGGTCGAGGGGACGGTACACAGACCATGGATACGCATGCGCATGCCATGAGCCAGACTCCGGACACGGAGCTGCCCCGGCCGCCCGTGCAGCGCGTCGACAGCCCCGCGCTGCCCGCCGCCCCCGCGCCCGACCTGCCCGCGCTGAGCCTCGCCGAGCTGCGGCAGGTGCGGCGCGACGCACAGCGGGACGAGGCGGACCTGTCGTACGTGCGCCGGCTGCTCCAGGGCCGGATCGACATCCTGCGGGCGGAGCTGGCCCGGCGCCGCGACCCGGAGTCGCCCGTCGTGGACCGCCTCTCGGAGATCCTGCGGGACCAGCCGACCCGGCAGCGCTCGTCGGCCCGGCACGTCACGGTGGGCACGCCGCACAGCGAGGAGTTCCGCTCGCTGGCCGCGCAGATGCTCGCGGAGGTCGGCCTCTCCGACCTGGGGGCCCGCACGGACGGTGAGCTGGACGCGGGCCTCGGCCGGCTCGTCCGGTACGAGCAGCAGGTGTCGCGGCGGCGGCAGCAGTTGCAGCGGGTCGCCGACGACTGCAGCGGGGAGATCGCGCGCCGCTACCGGGAGGGTGAGGCGCGGGTCTCCGATCTCCTCGGGGGCTGACCTCCCGCGTCGCGGTCCGCGGGCCGGTGGGGCTTCTCGCGCAGTTCCCCGCGCCCCTGAAATGCAGACGCTTCGCGTCGCATTTCCCCTCGGGCGCGAGAAGCCCCATCGGAGCGGCGCCCGGCGGTGAGCGGGCGGAGCTGCGGTGGGAGCCGTAATCCGGGCGACACAGGCGCGGGCCCGACCTAGCGTGACCCCATGACGACCCGCCCCGGCCCCGCCGAAACCGTCCGCCCGATCACCCCGGAGGAGGTCCGGGCCTGGAGCCGCGCGCTCAACACGGGCTTCGTCCGCCCCCCGACCGTCTCCGACGAGACGGTCGACCGCCGCCGCGCCCAGTTCGACCTCTCCCGCGTCCGCGCCGCGTTCACGGACACGGGCCGGGTCGTCGCGACGTTCCGTTCCCACGAGCAGACCCTGACCGTCCCGGGCGGAGCCACCGTTCCCACGGACGCGATCACGAACGTGACGGTCACCCCCACGCACCGCCGCCGCGGTCTGCTGACCCGCATGATGGCCGACGACCTCGCGGAGGCGAAGGAGCGCGGCGACGTCGCGGCGACCCTGATCGCCGCCGAGTACCGCATCTACGGCCGCTACGGCTTCGGCCCCGCCACCTCGGCGACGACCTGGGAGATCGACGTCCCCCGCACCGGCCTCGACCCGCGCTGGTCCGCCCCGGAGGACGGCGCCACGATCGACCTGGTCGACGCGGCGGAGTACCGCAAGGAGGGCCCCGGGCTGCACGACCGGCTGCGCACCCGGGTCGCCGGCCTGGTGTCCCGCCAGCCGTCCTGGTGGGACCGTGACACGGGCCTCGCGGCGGCCCCCGAGGACCCGTGGACGGAGCCGTACTACGCCCTGTACCGCTCGGCGCGCGGCGAGGTCGAGGGCCTGCTCCGGTACCGGATCGAGGGGAAGTTCAGCGACGCGGTGCAGCCGGTGTGCACGGCGACCGTGCTGGACCTCTTCGGGGCGACGCCGGCCGCCGAGCGCGCGCTGTGGCACTACGTCTGCTCGATCGACTGGGTGACGGTCGTCCAGAGCGGCCTGCGCGCCCCCGACGATCTGCTGCCCGACCTGCTGCCCGACCGCCGGGCGGCCAGGATCGTGAAGCAGGCGGACACGATGTGGGTGCGGATCCTCGACGTCGCGGCGGCCCTGGAGGCGCGGTCGTACGCGACGAGCGGGGAGCTGGTCCTCGAGGTGCGGGACGAGGCGGGGTTCGCCGGGGGACGGTTCGCCCTGGAGGCGACGCCCGACGGCGCGGTGTGCGCGCCGAGCGCCGCGGCACCCCAGCTCACGCTCGGTGTCGCGGAGTTGGGGGCGCTGTGGCTGGGCGACACGTCCGCGGTGCGGCTCGCGGCCCTGGGCCGGGTGTCCGAGGAGGAGGCGGGCGCCGCCGCCGTCGCCGACACCCTGCTGCGCACGTCGCGGCGCCCGTGGTGCCCCGACATGTTCTGAGCCGGTGCCGCGACCTGGTGGTGGCGGGGACCGACCGGGCTCCCGGCTCCCCTCCGGAAGGGAGCCCGGTCAGCCGCTCTGGGCCAGCAGCATGACGAGGACGACCGCCCCGATGCCGCTGATCATGGTGTTCCTGGCCTTGAGGCCGACGGAGAGCGCGATGAAGGCGATGATGCCCATCGGTCCGTACTTCCACTGGATGAGCTGCTCGAAGCCGATGGCGAGGGCGGCGACGATGATGGCGAAGAGCGGCATGGTCTGTGACCTCCTTCAGGACCTGCGGGTCCGCGTGGTGACCAACTCCTGTGGGTGTGCTGTGACAGAGCGGAGACGTGGACCAACCTGTGTGACGGACGCCAACCTGCGAGGCTGACCGACCATGTCGGCCAAGTTGGTCACCAACTCATAGGTACTTATCTCCGTTCTGAGGCGAGTCATAACCACCTTCACATCAACTCCCCAAAGATGGCGGGAAGTTGAGATCAGCGGAGGGCGGGACCCGCGACCAGGATGGCGAGCAGTGCGGCGCCGACCGAACTGCACGTCGTGTTCCGGGTCTTGACGCCGATCGACAGGAGCAGCAGTCCGGCGATCCCGGCCGGACCGTAGTGCCACTGCACGAGCTGCTCGAAGGTGATCACGAGGACCGCGGAGAGAAGGCTCAGGACGGGCATGGCGCGTACCTCCTCGGTCGGCCGGCGGTCCGCCGGGCCATCTTGTACCAAGTTGGAACCAACTTCACGATAGTTGTCCCCACTTGGTCGTGGTGGATAAACAAGCTTCCAACAACTCCCGCCAAATCCCGGGAAGTTGTAGCGTTTGGTTGTGACTCACGAGAGCGTGGCGGACATGGCGGGCAGGACGGGCGCGCGGAACGCCCCGGGCGGACCCCTGGACGACGACAGAAGGCCCGGCGCCCAGGACATCGCCGACGAGCTGCGCGAGCGCATCAGGGCGGGCGTCCTGAAGGCGGGCGACCGGCTGCCGACCCAGGCCACGCTGGCGGCGCAGTTCGACGTGGAGCGCGGCACGGTCCGCCAGGCGCTCCAGCTCCTGGAGGCGGACGGCTTGCTGGCCAACCGCAGCAAGGGCAGCCCGCCCCGGATCGCCCCCGCCGCGGCGGGCACCGACGAGCCGCAGTCCACGATGGTCACGCTGTCGCCGCGGCTGGTCGAGGCGTTCCGGGCGCCCCGGGTGCGGATCGACGCGGTCTGCATGACGTCCGAGACCCTGATGCTGGCGCTCGGCGAACCGCTCCGGCTGATCTACGAGGGCCGGATGCGCCCCGAGTCCATCGACGTCCGCATCCTGCTCCCCAGCCGCGACATCGACCTCGCGTTCCCGGTGCCGGTCGGGGACGCCGCGCCGGACGGCGACGACCCCGTCCACCAGCGCTGGCTCGCCACGCGCAACGCGCAGGGCCAGGTCCTGCGGCACAACCTCCGCTCCCTGCGGACCTCGCCCGGCATCGACGTGACGGTCACCTTCCGTGCCCTGCCCTTCACCCCGCAGATGCGGCTGTACCTGCTCAACGGGGAGGAGGCCCTCTTCTCGTACTACAAGGTCACGCGGCGCGAGGAGGAGATCGACAGCGACACGACGCTGGAGATGTACGCGGCCAGCGACCCGCAGGCCCTCGCGTTCTCCTTCGAACGCCGGGCGGGGCACCGGGACCGGGCGTTCGTGGAGGACTCGCAGAAGTGGTTCGACGCGCTGTGGGGGACGATCACGTCGGACCTGACGCTCACGTAGTGCGTCCGGAAGCGAGGCCGTGACCTGGCGCCGTCACCTAGTGCACGCCGTCCCGACGCAGCACACTGTTCCCGTGGCTGATGCTGTGGCGGAAGAGACGGAACTGGCCGAGCTGGTGCGCGGGGCGCGCTACGTGCTGCTCGACTTCGACGGCCCGATCTGCCGGCTGTTCGCGGTCCGGCGGGCGCAGGACATCGCTCGCGCGCAGGTGGAATGGCTGGACCGGCAGGGGCTCGGGAGCATCCTCAGCGAGACGGAGCGGGAGGATCCGGACCCGCACACGACGCTGCGCCTGCTCGCGGAGCAGCGCCGGGGGAGCGATCTGGTCGTCGAGATGGAGAAACGTCTCACCGCGGAGGAGCTCGGCGCGGTCGGCACGGCCTGGCCCACGCCGTACGCCGATCCCCTGATCCGCACCTGGTCGGCGGTCGGTGTCCGGCTGGCCATCACGACCAACAACGCACCCGAGGCGGCCGGCCGCTACGTCGAGAACCGGGGCCTGTCCGACTGCTTCCACCGGCACATATACGGCCGGACGCAGGACCTGGAACTGCTCAAGCCCCATCCGCACTGCCTGCACCGCGCCCTGAACGCCATGGGGGCCGACCCCGCTGCCGCCCTGATGATCGGCGACGCCACCACGGACCTGGTGGCGGCGGAAGCGGCCGGCGTCCCCTTCCTCGGCTACGCGCGCAGCGAGCACAAGGAGGCCGCGCTGCGGTCGGCGGGCGCCAAGCACGTGATCGACTCCCTGGAGCCGCTGCTCACCGTTCTGCGCACGCGCCCCTGACCTGGGGGTTCCCGGATCCGCCCGGCCGAGCCGGTTTAGTTGGTTGCCAACTGGCGTAGAGTTGACGCAACTTGGCACTGGCAGGGCGGGAGTGCGGCGCATGAACGGCAAGAGCGGCACCGGTCCCCGGGCCACCTCCGAATCCATCGCCGACGACCTGCGGGAACGCATCAGAACGGGCGTCCTGGAGGCCGGTGCGCGGCTGCCGACCCAGGCGGCGCTGGCCCAGGAGTTCGGGGTGGAGCGCGGCACCGTGCGCCAGGCCCTCCACCGTCTCCAGGCCGACGGCCTGCTCACGAACGTGAGCCGGGGCAGCCCGCCCCAGGTCGCCCCCGGCGCCGAACCCGCCGTGCCCGGCACCCGCTCCGCGCGCAGCATCCTCGTGCCGCGCCTCCAGTCGGCGTTCGCGGACGAGCGGGTCGAGGTCGACGTCGCCTGCCTGACCGCCGAGACGCTGATGCTGGCGCTGGGCGAGGCGCAGCGCACGGTGTACGAGGGCACGTGCCGCCCGCAGTCGATCCGCGTCCGGCTGCTCCTGCCGAGCCTGGAGCAGGACCTCGACTACCCGTCGCCGGCGGACGGCTGGGGCGCGGACGCCAAGCTGGACGAGGCGGTCCGGGCACGCAGCCGGGGCCAGCACATCGCCCAGACGACGGTCCTGAAGAGCTCCATGGCGAGCCTGCGCCGGCACGGCGTGGACGCCCACATCGACATCCGCTACACCGTGGGCACCCCGAGCCGGAAGGCGTACCTCCTCAATCGCCGGGAGGCCCTGATCGGCCACTACGCCCCGGCCCTGATGGAGCGCGAGGTGGACGAGTACGAGGGCGGCCGGCCGGTGCTGCTGTGCGACGTCGAGGGTTTCGACACCCCGATGTTCGTCTTCGACCGGGCGAGGAGCACGTCGGAGGCGGACTTCGTCGCGGCCGAGCAGCGGATGTTCGACGGGTTGTGGGAGCACGTGCCGAAGCGTCCGGCGTGAGGCGGACGGGGGCAGTGGCGCCGCGTCGCGATCCGCGGGCCGCTGCCTGCGCAGTCACTCGTTCTGCCGTATCCGGCCGCCGGGGACGATCCGGCGGCCGACCGGCCGCGCGGCGAGCCCGTGCAAGCGCGTCTCGCTCTGTGGGCCGCGGCCGCTCACTCCTCGAACACGCGGCCGCCGTGCGGCTCGGCTCGTGCCCCGGGTCGCACGGGACTAGGGTGTGGCTCCGTCAACTCTGATGCATGAGTTTCCAGGAGTGGCCCGTGGGCGCGATCGCCCCCAGTGCCCCGAGTGCGATCCCTGACTTCACCGAGGAGTCCAGGGACCTGTGGGACGAGATCCTCCGGTCCGAGACATGCTCCGGCGAGAGTATGGGCGGACACCACAACCTCAACCGTGTGGTGCAGCTGACGTCGCAACAAGCGCGGGACCTGGGCCGGCCCGCAGGAACACACGTCCTGGTCCGGCGCCGCCGGGACGGCGTGCCGTCCGTCGTGATCCGGACCTGGCCGGACGAGGCCGCGGTGCTGCGCGGCATCGGCGACCACCTGGACGGCGTACCGCGGTTCCTCGCCCGGCGCGGGGACCGGTCCATCCACACCTACCTGGCCGGCACGCCCCTCGCGGCCGTCTGCCCCGAGGGCAAGCCGGTCGACTCGCGGCTGATCGAGGCCTTCGCCGATCTGCTCGCCCGCCTGGCCTGCGTGCCGGAGCGGGCCCTGCCGCCGCGCCCCGCCCACTGGCCGCGCGACCGGGACACCGCCGGCTTCCTGCGCACGTTGTGGACACAGGCCGATCAGCAGGTCCGCATGCCGAACTGGGCCGAGTTCGGCGGGCTGTTCGTCGCACTGGGCGTGCCCGAGGACGCCCTGCGGAAGTACGGGCCATGGGCGCCGCGGATGAGCCCCCGCCCGTTCGGTCTGCTCCACGGCGACCTCCACCGCGGCAACGTCGTCGTCACCGGCGACGGTGTCCCGCCGCTCCGCTGCGTGGACTGGGAGCTGGCGTCCTACGGCGACCCCCTGCACGACCTGGCGGTCCACCTGGTGCGGACGCACTATCCGCCCGACCAGGTGGACGAGGTCGTGGACGCCTGGCGCCGTGCCATGGGCCGGGTGCGCCCCGAGGCGGTCGTCGGCCTGGACGAGGACCTGCCGCACTACCTCGACTTCGAGCACGCGCAGTCCGTCTACCCGGACGTGATCCGGGCGGTGCGCTCCCTCGACCGTGTCTTCGGCCGGAGCGACCTGGAAGCGGCGGCGAAGGAGATCAGGCGAGCCCTGCTGGCCGCCCAGCGCCCGCTGGCGCTGCGCACCGTGCTGGACGTGGGCACCATCGAGCGCCTGCTGTACCGTCGGCTGCTGGCGCACGGCTCGGTCCTGCGTGGCTCCGGCCGGACCGCCCTCTGGCACCGCGACGAGCGGGTGGCCCTGCGGCCGGACTTCCCCGAGTCGGCGGTCGAGGCGGCCCTGCGGGCGGAGGGCCGGGCCCCGGCCCGCCTCGTCTTCAACGGGACCACGCATCTGGCGACCGTCGTGGAGATCGACGGCCGGCCCCCCGTGATGGTGCGCAGGAAGGTGGGCACGGCCCACCCGGTCGAGCCCAGGTTCCTCGACGAGCACGCGGTGCTGCGGGCCATCGAGGACTCCGGCGCGGCCGTCAGGGCGCCGCGTGTCTACGCGCTGGGGGAGAGCGACTTCGCCGACTCGTTCACCATCCACTCCTACGAGGGATCCCCGGACACGCGCCGGGCGCCCGGGCACCCA
>NZ_WWIA01000208.1 GCF_009870065.1 Streptomyces sp. SID5785
TGGGCGGCGCAGTCCGTCGAGGAGCAGCGCGAGGGGCCGGCGCCACGCGTCGGGCGCGACGGACGTCAGTGCCGGGACGGCGCGGCCGAGCGCGGCCAGGGAGAACAGGACGTCCTCGACCGTGGCGTCCGGCCGCACGGACCCCTGCGCGCGGCCGCGCTCGAGGAGCACGTCGAGCGTCTCGCGGTTGTGCGCGTGGACGGCGTCCAGCGCCTCGACGCCGCGCAGGCCGGTGGTCATCAGGTCATTGGTGCCGCGGTCGGCGGCGAGCACGGCGAAGACGGCGTCGAGGTACCCGGCCAGCGCCGCCCACGCGTCCGGCGCCGTGCGTGCCCGCTCGCCCGCGTCGATCGTGCCGGTCAGCTGGTCCCGGAACACCGCGTCGACCAGGGCGACCCGGGTCGGGAAGTGCCGGTAGAGCGTCGCGTTGCCCACTCCGGCCCGGCGCGCGATGACGTCGAGCGGCGCCTCGAGACCCTGCTCGCCGAAGACCTCGCGGGCCGACGCGACCAGCAGCTCGCGGTTGCGTCGCGCGTCCCGCCTGCGCGGCACGTCCGCACGGTGCTCCCCGGTGGTCATTCCTGCCTCCGACCCGTCCCTGTTCCGGCTCCCGGGGAGTGCCCCCGGCCGTGATGCTATCGTCCGGAAGAGAAACGGGGACTACTCCCCGTTTGATGTACGCGGTCACCTCAGGAGGACGCATGGACGACGTACCGCAGACCGGGAGCACGCCGGCGCCGCGTCCGGACGCCCGCTCGGCCCTCGTGCTCGGCGGGGGCGGGCCCGTGGGCGGCGCCTGGCTGACCGGGGTCCTGGCCGGGCTCGCCGGGGCGGGCGTGGACCTCGACCGGTTCGACCTCGTGACGGGCGCCTCCGCCGGGGCGGTCTTCGGCGCGCGGCTCGCGTCCGGCGAGTCCGCCCGCGCGCTCTACGACCGGCAGCTCGCGGGAGCCGACCGCATCGACCTCGACGTCACCCTGGGACAGACGCTGCGGTTCCTGTGGGCGGCGGCACGCTCCCGCCGCCCCGACCGCGCCGCACGGAACCTGGGCCGGGCCGCGCTCGCCGCCCGCACCTGCCCCGAGTCGGAGGTGCTCGACGCCGTGTGCACCCTGCTGGGCGGGGTGCGGGACTGGCCCGGGCGCCCCTTGCGCATCGCCGCGGTCGAGGCGTCCACCGGGCAGGAGGGCGGCTTCGACCGGGACGCGGGAGTGCCCCTCGTCGAGGCGGTGGCGGCGAGCTGCGCCGTGCCCCTGGTCTGGCCGCCGGTCACCGCGGGCGGCCGCCGCTGGATCGACGGCGGCAGCCGCTCCAGCACCCCGTTCCGGCTCGCCCACGACCACGGCCGGATCCTCGCCGTGACACCGCTGCCGTCGGCGATCGGCCCGCATCCGCACGCCGCGCGGCAGGCCGCGGACCTCATCGCGCGGGGCACGGCCGTCCGGCTGCTGACCCCCGACGACGGCGCCCGGCACGCGATGGGCCGCGACATGACGGCGAACGACCGCCGCGCGGACTCCGCCGCAGCGGGCCACGCCCAGGGCACGGCAGCCGCCGCGTCCGTCCTCGCGCTCCTGGACGGGGCGGCGACCCCGGACGCCCCTCGGCGCAGGGCACACGGCTGACCGGCGGACGGCACGGTCGCCGGGGGGTCACCAGGCGACCGGGAGGGACCGCGGCCCCCGGATCAGCCCCTCCCGCTGGAACTCGACCCGGTCGCCCGGCACGGCGAGGCGCAGCTCCGGGAAGCGGCCGAGCACCGTCGTGATCATCACGTCCGCCTCCATGCGGGCCATGAGCGAGGCCAGACAGAAGTGCGGGCCGAAGCCGAAGGCGAGATGCCCGGGTCCCTCGCGGTCGAAGTCGAGGGCGTCCGGGTCGGGGAAGGCGGCCGGATCGCGATTGGCGGCGACATAGGCGTTGTAGACGACGTCGCCCTCCTTGATGACGTGGCCGCCCAGCTCGACGTCCTCGAGGGCGATCCGGGGGATGCCGACGCCGTTGCGGTGCGGGACGAAGCGGTACAGCTCCTCGACCGCCCGGGGCACCAGCCCCGGGTCGCGGCGCAGCCGGTCGAGCTGTTCGGGGTGGGTGAGCAGGGCGTACATCATCGAGCCGCTGTTGTTGCGCACCGCGTGACCGCCGCTGACGTAGACGGCCATGGCGAGCGAGACGGCCTCGTCGTCGGTGATCTCGCCCGACGCGGCCGCCGCGGCCAGGACGGTCGCGAGGTCCTCCGCGGGTTCGTCCCGGCGCCGGCGCAGCAGGTCCACGACGCGGGCGCGGGTCGTCTCGCGTGCCGAGCGGTTGCGCTCCTTCGCGTCCGCCTGGGACAGCAGGGCCTCGGAGTGGCCCGCCCAGGCACGCCAGTCCCCCTCGTCGACACCCAGGAACCAGCACACGACGGCGATCGGCAGCGGGGTGTGCAGATGCTCCATCAGGTCTGCGGGCGAGCCCGACTCCTCCATGGCGTCGAGCAGCTGGTGCGCGATGCGCTCCGTCATCGGCCGCAGCCGTTCCATGCTGCGCGCGGTGAAGGCGCGGGCCACGACGCGGCGCAGACCGGTGTGGCGGGGCGGGTCGATGTACTGGAGCCCCGCCGTGTGCGAGGCGACCGGGGTCGGGGCCATCGTCGTCACCGGGCGGCCCACGACCCGCTCCCGCGAGAAGCGCGGGTCGGAGGTCACGAGGCGGACGTCGTCGTAGCGGGTGACGAGCCAGGCGTGGCCCTCGCCGTACGGGAGCCGGATGCGGGTGACGGGCTCGTCGCGCAGGACCGCGTCGAGGAAGGGGTCCGGGGTCAGCCGGTCCAGGTCGTCGACGGGCCAGAAGCGCACCTCGGGCGCCGGCTGCGCCGCGGTCGATTCGAGAGTCATCGCCGATCCATCCCTTCGTGCGGCCCGGGAGTGTGCCGGCCCGCGGGCCCTGTGCCGTCCGGCGCCCGGTGCCCGGACTGTCACGGAAGCCTGCCGGGCGCGCCCGGCGCCCGCATTCCGCCTGACCCATTCGGGCCAGCGGGCGCGCGCCGGTGAGGCCGTTCGCGGTGCGGCGTTCCTTCGCGCGTCACCGGCGCGACACCGACCCCATCTTGTCGCGGACATGAAAACTCGGGAAGCTGAACTCCCTTTCCCCCCACAGCCGTTCGGCTGCGACGTCCGCGCCACGAGGAGGACGCAGTGTCGTCACCGTCGTCGAAGAAGCACCGCAGGAAGTGGCTCACCGGCCTGTCCGGGTTCACGGGGGCCGTCGCTCTCGTGATCGCCTTTCCGTCCGTCGCCTTCGCGGCCCCGCCGCAGGCCCTGCCCGCCAACGCCGAAGCCGCCGAGTTCGCCTACCAGCCGGCGTTCGACTACGACACGGACGGGTGCTACGCCACGCCCGCCATCGGCCCGGACGGGACCGTGAACGGCGGACTCGATCCCACCGGAGCGCTGAACGGCAACTGCCGGGACGCCTCCGACCTGGACAACACCAACAGCTATGTGCGCTCCACCTGCAACAACGGCTGGTGCGCCTACCTCTACGGCCTCTACTTCGAGAAGGACCAGGCCCTCGCGGGCAGCAGCCTGGGCGGGCACCGGCACGACTGGGAGCATGTCGTGGTGTGGGTGCAGGGCGACGCCGTGCGCTACGTGTCGACGTCCAACCACGGTTCGTTCACGGTGCACCCGGCCTCCGACGTCCGCTTCGACGGCAGCCACGCGAAGGTCGTCTATCACAAGGACGGCATCAGCACGCACTGCTTCCGGCTCGCCAACGGCAACGACGAACCACCGGAGAACCACAAGGGCACGTGGCAGTACCCGCCGCTCGTCGGCTGGAACGGTTATCCGCCGGGTGTGCGCGACATCCTGGCCTCGTACGACTTCGGGAGCGCCAACTTCGGCCTGAAGGACGCGAGTTTCGCCTCTCACCTCGCGTCGGCGAAGCCCTCGGAGATCCCCTTCGACCCGAACGCCTGAGCCACGCGGCTCACCGCGCCGCCGGTGCGTCCGCCCCCGTCTGCGGGGCCGGCGCGCCGGTGAGGCGGCCGGCCAGGGTTCCCGCGAACTCCTCGGCGCGGGCCAGCTGGATGCGCAGGTCGGCGACCCGCCGCTGCGCCGCCCGCTCGAAGCCCCGTACCCGCTCGAGCAGTTCGGCGTGCTCGGCGGCCGGGAGTGCACGGCCCGCGTCGAGCCGGTCGGTCGCGTCGAGCAGGTCACGCATCTCGTCCAGCGTGAACCCGAGCGGCTTCATGCGCCGGATCACCATGAGGCGGGCGACGTCGGCCTCGGTGTAGAGCCGGAAGCCGCCCTGCGAGCGGGCGGAGGGGATGACGAGACCGGCGTCCTCGTAGTGCCGGATGGTGCGCAGCGACAGCTCGGTCCGCTCGGCGACCTCGCCGATCTGCATGTGCTCGCCGCTCACGCGACCGCCCTCCTCGCCCTGCCGACCGGGACGGTCCGGCCCGGCCATCTCTACTCTAACGTTAGGGTAGAGTCTACGAGGTCCGGGTGGCCGACCCGTGCCATCGTGCCGGAGCCGACGCCGCCCCCGGTGACCACCGAGCCTGCGGGAAAGAGCGTGCGGATGCCCATGTCGTGCCGCGCCGCCGCCTGCCCGCCGTGACGTCTCGCCGCTGAGCCGCGCGCCGGTTCGCCGCTCGCCTCGCGGACCACCGGCCGGTCCGTCCGCGCCCTGCCGCACGCCGCCGCCCTGCCACGGCGTGCCCGACCACGACAGGTACCGCTTCTCTTGTCTGCTTCTGCGCACTCCCCCGCCGCGCGGCTGCGCGGCCTCGCGCCCCACTGGATCCGCGACCCGAAGGTGTGGCGCACCGAGGTGCTCGCCGGTCTCGTCGTCGCGCTGGCCCTCATCCCGGAGGCCATCTCGTTCTCGCTGATCGCGGATGTCGATCCGCAGATCGGGCTGTTCGCCGCGTTCACGATGGCGGTCACGATCTCGGTCGTCGGCGGACGGCGCGCCATGATCTCGGCCGCGACCGGCGCGGTCGCGCTCGTCATCGGCCCGCTCAACCGTGAGCACGGCTTCGGCTATCTCGTCGCGGCGGTGATCCTCGCGGGCGTGTTCCAGGTGACGCTCGGCGCACTCGGCGTCGCGAGACTGATGCGGTTCGTGCCGCGCAGCGTGATGGTCGGCTTCGTCAACGCGCTCGCGATCCTCATCTTCATGGCGCAGGTGCCCGAGATGACGGACGTGCCGTGGCCGGTGTACCCACTGATCGTGGCGGGACTCGCGCTGATGGTGCTGTTCCCCCGCATCACCCGCGTCGTGCCGGCCCCGCTGGTGTCCATCGCCGTCCTGACGGTGATCACCGTCGCGGCGGGGATCGCGGTGCCGACGGTCGGCGACAAGGGCGCCCTGCCGCAGTCCCTGCCGACGCCCGGGCTGCCGGACGTGCCGTTCACCTGGCACACGCTGACGGTCATCGCGCCCTACGCGTTCGCGATGGCGCTGGTGGGTCTGATGGAGTCGCTGATGACGGCGAAGCTCGTCGACGACATCACGGACACGCGCTCGAACAAGACCAGGGAGTCGATCGGGCAGGGCGTCGCCAACATCGTCACGGGCTTCTTCGGCGGCATGGGCGGCTGCGCGATGATCGGCCAGACGATGATCAACGTGAAGGTGTCGGGCGCCCGCACCCGCCTGTCGACGTTCCTCGCGGGCGCGTTCCTGATGGTGCTGTGCATCGTGTTCGGCCCGCTCGTCTCGGACATCCCGATGGCCGCGCTGGTCGCCGTGATGGTGATGGTGTCGTTCGCGACCTTCGACTGGCACTCCGTCGCTCCGGCGACCCTGCGGCGGATGCCCGCCGGCGAGATCACGGTCATGGTGCTCACCGTCGCGGTCGTGGTCGCGACGAGCAATCTCGCGATCGGTGTCGTGGTCGGCTCGGTCACCGCCATGGTGATCTTCGCGCGCCGCGTCGCCCGTCTCGCCGAGGTGACCTCGGTCCGCGACCCCGACGGCGGCCAGGCCGTGTACCGGGTGTCCGGCGAGCTGTTCTTCGCGTCGTCGAACGACCTCGTCACGCAGTTCGACTACGCCGGCGACCCCGACCGGGTGGTCATCGACCTGTCCGCCACGCACATCTGGGACGCCTCGTCGGTGGCCGCGCTGGACGCGATCGAGGCCAAGTACGCCCAGCGCGGCAAGAAGGTGCAGATCACCGGCCTCAACGCGCCCAGCGCCGACCTCCACGACAAGCTCAGCGGCGAACTGGCCAAGGGGCACTGAGCGCACACGGCCGGCGGTCGGGCGCTGTGGGCCGGGTCAGCCGGTCTGGGCGAGGTCGGTGATCTTCCCAGTCGCCAGGTCGGACCGCACCTTGATCCTGCTGACCTCGGGGTGCTCCCCCTCGCTCCACGTCAGCGTGACGCGCGCGGTCGAGTGACCGGCGCCCGACCCCGTGTACGTGACGTCCCACTTCACCGGCACGTTCTGCGCGAACAGAATGCCGTCGGCGTGCTCCCTGGCCTCGTACGCGGCGACCTTCTTGCGCGCGGCGGGCGAGAGGTAGAACGCGCGGAGCGCCTTGGCCTGGGCGCCGGCGGCCGGGTCGTCCGTGCTCCACACGGCGTCGATGTAGGCGCCGTAGAAGTCGGCCACGCGGTCGGTCGCGTCGCGCGGGTCTCCCTGGACGGAGGCGGGTGCGACGGTCGTGGCGTGCGGAGCGCCGGACGGCGCGGGTGCGGCCAGTGCGGGCGTCACGGCGGCAAGCCCGAGGGCCGCGGCGACGGCGCCCGCGACGAGCAGCCGAGCGCGCAGATTCTTGTGCATCAGAAGTGCCTTCCCCGTACAGCGTGCGGTGCCGTCCGGGCGAGGAGCGCCCGGACGGCGTTCGGTCACCGTCCAAGATGTCCCTTACCTGAGTTCAGTTCCAGTACCGCCGGACTTGTTTTGAAATGCGGTGAGTCGCTTCCGGGTACGTGTCGCGCACAGGTTTCCCGGTGTCTCCGCGTCCTCCACACGGGGACACGTGTCTGACGCACTCGGACACATGTCTGCCGGTCTCCCCCATGCGGTCGGTCCGAGGTGTGGCGGGCCGTCCCGCTCGCGGCGCCCGCCACACTCAACTCCCCTCCCGTCCGGCGCCCTTCCCCCTCCGACCCAGGGGCGCGCGGGGCGGCTCACGGACCTGCATAGGCACACACCTGTTCGGAGGCTGCGGCACATGTGGCGGCTGTACCATGCCTGCCACCCGTCAGCACTAGGGAGAGTGAGCCGGACATGGCCAGCCAATCCACCGAGACGCTCCGGTCCCGGTATGTCGAACAAGCCGCCTCGGATCTGGCGGAGAACCGACGCAGGCAGCAAGAACTCACCGACAGCATCGCGCAGTTGAAGCAGGAAGAGGCCCTGCTGACCGACATCCTCAGTCTCACCGAGCGTTTCCCGGGCCCGCGCCCCGCCACGGCGTCCGACGCGGGGTCCGACGCAGGTGCCGACGCAGGTGCCGACGGGGAGACACCTGCACCCGCCGCGCCGAGGACCCGGCCGAAGACACCGGCGAGGACGAAGGCCGCCCCGTCCTCCCCGGCGACCGGCAGGAAGCGCCGCGGCAAGAAGACGGCCGCCACGGCCCACACGCCCCGCCCTCTCCTGGGCGAGCTGCTGACCGGCCTCCTCGCGCAGTACGAGGAACCGCGCCTCGCCAAGGAACTGCGCGCCGAGCTCCTGGAGAAGCACCCGGACCGGACCCCGACCCCGCAGGTCGTGCGGAACACGCTGGAGTCGCTCGTCGCCAAGGGCCGCATCCAACGCCACAAGCAGCAGCGCTCGGTGATGTACACCCTGATCGCGCAGGAGACCGCCTGACGGCGGAGAGGGCTGCGACATGGAGTTCTTTGTGTACCACCGCGACCGGTCCGGCTCGCTCGCCCTCCGCCGGACGATGGTGGAGGAACACTGGGCGTACATGGACGGGTTCGCGGCGGAGCTGATCGCTCGGGGTCCCACCTACACACCGGACGGCGCGTCGCTCGCGGGGAGCGTGCACCTCGTCGACCTGCCGGACCTGGCGGCGGCGTGGGCCTTCGCCTTCGAGGAGCCGTGCTACCGGGCGGGCGCCTACCGCGACGTGACGGTGCGCCGCTGGCGCAACGAACTGGGCCGCACCATGTGGGAGTTCGCGGGCGGCCTCGAGGGCGAGGACAGGTTCGCGGTGATCGGGCTCGGGCCCGGCCCCGGGGCCCGGTACGCGGTGCCCGCCGAGCGCGAGGAGCTGCTCGCCTTCGGGCCGCTGCTCGCGGACGACGGAACGACGTGGCTGGGCACGGCCGCGCTGGTCCGCGCCCCGGACGCCGACACCGCACGCGCCGTCCTGGGCGCGGGCCCGTGGGACCACGTCGAGGTGCATCCGTGGGAGTGCGGCGGACGGCGCTGAGCCCCGCGGTGCGGGATGCGCGGGCGCGGGCGGAGTTGCGGCCCGGCGCGACCGGGGCAGTCTGGGTGGGGACGGTGTGCGCCTCCCGGTGCACAGCTGCCCGCCCGCACACACCTGTCCGGGCCCTGTCCACCCACCGCGAGGGAGCAGGACGCATGCAGATCGACCTGTCGGGGCGTACCGCACTGGTCACCGGATCGACGCAGGGCATCGGCGCCGCCATCGCCACGGGTCTCGCCCGCTCCGGAGCGACCGTGGGGATCAACGGCCGCGCGAAGGACCGGGTCGAGGCCGCGATCACGCGGATCCGCGGCGACGCACCCGGCGCGGACCTCGTGCCGGTCGTCGCGGATGTCACCACCGAGCAGGGCGCGGAACAGGCCGCCGCGGCGCTGCCGCACGTCGACGTCCTCGTCAACAACCTGGGTGTCTTCGACTCGGCCGATCCGCTGGAGATCAGCGACGCCGAATGGCGGCGCTACTTCGAGGTCAACGTGCTGGCCGCGGTCCGGCTCGTCCGGCAGTACCTGCCCGGCATGACCGAGCGCGGCTGGGGGCGGATCCAGAACATCGCGAGCGACTCCGCGATCGTGATCCCCGCCGAGATGATCCACTACGGGATGTCGAAGACGGCGCTGCTCGCGGTGACCCGGGGCTTCGCCAAGCAGGCCGCGGGCACGGGAGTGACCGTCAACTCCGTGATCGCCGGGCCGACGCACACCGGCGGCGTCGAGGACTTCGTGTACGGGCTCGTCGACCGGGAGCTGCCGTGGGACGAGGCGCAGCGGGTCTTCATGCGCGAGTACCGGCCGCAGTCCCTGATCCAACGGCTGATCGAGCCCGAGGAGATCGCCCACATGGTGGTGTACCTCGCCTCCGCACAGGCGAGCGCGACGACGGGCGGGGCACTGCGTGTGGACGGCGGCTACGTGGACGCGATCCTGCCCTGAGCCGGTGCCCGGACCTCGGCCGGGGTCCTGCGCGGAGCTCGCGGGTGGAGTGCGGAATCCCCTCCGTGCCCCGCACTCCGTCCCTGCGGCGTCCACTGCACCACACCGTTCTCGTCCGCCACAAGGCGTCGGAAGCGCCCGCGCACAGGCGTGCACCCGCCCGTCCGCCGCCCCGCTCCCCCGCGCGGTCCGCTCGCCCTCACGCGGAGACCGAGCGCGTCGACGCGGCTGACGGGTCGCCGGAAGCGGGCGGCCGCGAGGCGTCCGGCTCCGGGAGGGTGCGGAAGAAGAGCCAGCTCAGCACAGGCATCACGATCAGGGGAAGCAGCGCCGTCCGCAGACCCGCCGCGTCGGCGATCCGGCCGAGCACGGGGCCCGCCAGTCCGCCGATGCTGACGGTCAGTCCGAGCGTGACCCCGCTCGCGGTGCCGACCCGGGACGGCAGGTAGTCCTGGCCCAGAGTGACCTGGAGCGAGAACGGGACGTACAGGCCGGCCGACGTGAGCGCGACGAAGACGTACAGGGCCGGTCCGGGCACGACGAGCAGTCCGGCGACGGCGACGGTCGACAGGACGTAGGCCCAGCGGCAGACGCGGACCCGGTCGAAGCGTTCGGCGAGCGTCCCGCCGAGCAGGGAGCCCACGGCCCCGCCGGCGAAGAGCACGAAGAGCGCGGCGCTGCCCGCGCCGGCGCCGGCGCCGGCGTGCAGCCGCTCCTGGGCGTAGAGCGAGACGAAGGTGCTCAGGCCGACGAAGACGACGGAACGGCAGACGACGGCCAGCGAGAGCCGGACGAAGGACCGCACGTCGTCCCGCCCGCGCGGGGAACGCGCCCCGGTGGAGCGGCTGTCGGGCTCCCGGCCCA